>JAFAHI010000190.1 GCA_019237325.1 Verrucomicrobiota bacterium
TTTGGACAACTCGGCATAGGAGATAGCCGTTGCAAAACAAAGCAACAAGGCCACAAGAATGCCGAACCACATTCCAATGGCGGCCATGGGTTGGCCGTACAGACATTGCTGAGCAAAGGTCAACCATAGGAATGCTCCGGGCGCTATCAGCGCCATCGCATTCACGGTCAGACCGGTTAAGCCGAGAGTCGGCTTCGTTTGAGGTGCAGGGGTTGCAGACATACCGCGGAGTGCCCTTAGCACTAGCCGTGCCAATTGCCTGATACCCACGATATCCCGTGTGCAGAAATGGAGTATTGGCCCAAATCAGTCACTTCCGAGCTTTTCACGAACTAAATTGATAAAAAACAGCCATTGGTGACCACTATTATGCACGTCCGGGCCCAGATCGTTTTTGTTCTCTGCGGTTGACGATCTTTCTCAGTTTCATTTTCCCGCAGAATGCGGCTAGTACGGCAGCTTAGCCCGATGCAAGATCTCTCTCCACACGACGCAGTGTCGGCTATAATAACGTAACTGATTCATCCGGAAGCCTATGGTTAAATCCTTTCACGATCTGTCCGAAAAAGAAATTCTTGCACTGGCTATCTCGCTAGAGGAAGAAGACGGGAAAATTTACGGGGAGTTTGCTGACCGGCTCAAAGAGAATTTTCCCTCTACCGCTACTGCCTTGGAAGCAATGCGCCAGGAAGAGTCAGAGCATAGGCGCCGGCTCATTGATCTGTTTCAGGAACGTTTTGGGCAGAACATCCCGCTCATCCGGCGCCAGGATGTAAAAGGATTTGTCCATCGTCCGGCCATCTGGTTGAACCCGACCTTATCCCCTCAACGAATTCGGAATCAGGTTCAGACTATGGAGTCGGAGACCTACCGCTTCTATCAACGAGCTTTGGAGAGAACCAGTGACGCCGGGACCCGCAAGCTGCTTGGAGATCTCGCCGAGACCGAAAAAGAACATGAGCATTTTTATGCCGATGAAATGAGTCGAAGAGACGAGTCGGGCGCTTCCGAGGCTGAAGATGAATCCGCCCGTAAATTGTTCGTTCTCCAAGTCGTTCAGCCCGGGCTAGCCGGCTTGATGGACGGTTCAGTGTCGACTCTCGCACCCGTGTTTGCCGCGGCTTTTGCGACTCGCAACAGTTGGGACGCGTTTCTTGTGGGACTCGCAGCATCGGTCGGAGCGGGAATCAGCATGGGTTTCGCCGAAGCACTCTCTGACGATGGGGCCTTGAGCGGTCGCGGACAGCCGTTGGTGCGTGGCGTCGTCTGCGGTCTCATGACAACGCTGGGCGGCATCGGCCACACCTTGCCGTTCCTCATCCCCACCTTCCTGTTAGCCACTGCCATCGCCGTAGTCGTAGTCGCAATTGAGCTCGGCGTTATCGCTTGGATCCGAAATCACTACATGGATACGCCCTTGCTTTCGGCAATTTTCCAAGTCGTCCTCGGCGGTGTCCTAGTCTTTATCGCGGGTATTTTGATCGGCTCGGCGTGAGCTGCCCTGAATCGCCCTCCCGACTTGGTGGGGCGAAGCTCCTGTGCGTAGCCTGACATAACCGGAAAGACAAAACATTTACCACCGCTGGTTGAAGTTGGGCCTAAGAGCTCGCCGAGCCGCGGGCCTATCATGTTTGTCGCTCGCCGATGTCATGATTAGCTGCGACAGGAACACCTTAAGACCTCCGTATCTCTCAGCGGCTAAAAGGTGATAGACCGGCGGCTCGGCGGTCCTTAGGCCTAATCACAGCCGCGGTGGCAGACGCTCGCCTCTCCGGATGAGACCTGAGAACATGCCGGAGCCTCACCCCACCAAGTCGGCCCCCAAAGAGTCTTTGCATTCGAACTCTGCAGCGAGTCTTCTATAATCGCCTCAATTGCAATGCCTAAAACCCCCAGAGCGCTCATCGGCTTCACTCTTTCGACCAAGCCCCGGTTCGGACACGATCTGTGCCCGGGCTGCATAAACAATTAGAACATTTGCCCATGGCCTGGAAAGAACTTGGTAATCTCAACGCGAAACAATGGAACGCGATTATCGCTTGCTACCTCGGTTGGACACTGGACGCGTTCGATTACTTCATCCTCATCTTCGTTTTCCCTGACATCGGCCAGACTTTCGGCGTCGAGCATACCCCCGTCACCTATGCCGTCTGGCTTACGCTCGCGATGCGGCCAGTCGGCGCTTTCCTGTTCGGAATACTGGCCGATCGATTCGGCCGGCGCCCAATACTGATGCTCGACATCATCTGCTATTCTGTTCTTGGGTTCGCCAGCGGATTCGTGACATCGCTGGCAATGCTCTATTTCGTGCGCGCTCTGTTCGGAATCGCGATGGGCGGAGAATGGGGGGTTGGAGCGTCCTTGACCATGGAGACTATTCCGCCCTCAGCTCGCGGCCTCATTTCCGGGTTCCTGCAGGCCGGCTATCCTTCTGGGTATTTGCTCGCCTCGATTGTCTACGCGCTGGTTTTCGACCACATCGGCTGGCGCGGAATGTTTATGATCGGAGCTCTGCCCGCGTTGTTGGTGCTCTTTGTCCGTTTCGGCGTCGATGAATCACCGGCATGGCTGGAGCGTAAACCGAACGCCAAGCAGATCGTCCTCTCAGTTACCCGGCATCTTCCGCTCTTCATCTTTGTGGTTCTCCTGATGACCGCCTTCAATTTCTACAGTCACGGGACCCAAGACAGTTACCCCGCCTTCTTGAAGCTGCAGCACAAGTTCAATTCCCAAATAGTTGGCACCATCACCGCCATTGCATCGATTGGAGCGATTCTCGGGGGTATTGTTTTCGGCCAGATTTCTCAGCAAATTGGCCGCCGGAAAACCATCGTCATCGCCGCACTCGTCTCGATCTTGGTGATTCCGATTTGGGCCTTCTCGCAATCCCCAATGACCCTGGCCGTCGGCGCGTTTATCATGCAGTTTCTGGTTCAAGGCGCCTGGGGAGTCATCCCTGCGCATCTCAACGAGCTGTCACCTGCTGAAGTCCGGGGAACTTTTCCCGGATTTGCTTATCAACTCGGAAATTTCTTCGCCGCCGCCAACCTCACGATTCAAGCCATGCTAGCCGATCACTTTGGAGGCAACTACGGCATCTCCATGGCGATCATTAGCGGGCTGATCGGACTCGCCGTGGCCGGATTTGCTGGATTTGGTCCTCAGGCAAAGGAGGTCCAGTTTACAGGCGCCGCGGCGGCGGAGTGACCGCGGATTAGCCAGGCGTCAGGGAGGTGGCTCAGATGGGACTCATGCGACCCATGGGACCAATGAAACCTCGCGCACACACATAAGTCCCATGAGTCCCATAGGTCCCATCCGTGGCACGACTGCACGCGCTCCTGTCTTCTCACCCCAGCGGCGGCCATTCCAGCGAACGATCCAACTTCTTCACCGAAGCTTGGCCAACGAGGCGCAAAACGTAAGTAAGTTCTCTCGTCAAAAGGTCAATACAACGCGCAACTCCGTCTTCGCCCCCAACTGCTAGCGCGTAAAGGTACGGTCGCCCGATCATGACCGCCGTCGCCCCACGCATCAGAGCTTTGAGCACATCAGTTCCGCGGCGAATACCTCCGTCCACAATCACCGGCACCCTCCCGGCAACCCTCTCATGGATCGCGGGCAGCAGGTCAATCGTTGCCGGCATCGTATCTAAATTACGCGCGCCATGATTCGAAACCATGATGCCATCCACGCCCAGGTTTATCGCTCGATCAGCGTCGTCTGGGTGCAAGATGCCTTTCAGCCATAATTTGGTACGGACGAGTGAGCGCAACCAAGCGATGTCTTCCCATTGAAGGGGGCTATGCAAAGACGGGTCCATATTGCCGCTGGCGCCCCCGCCACGCACATTATGCGGGGTTGACACCCCGGGCGGGAGTTGAAACCCGGCGCGCAATTGGCGCGTTCTGACACCCAGAACTGGTGTGTCAGCCGTAACGCAGATCCCTTCACAACCGGCTGTCTCAACTCGACCAATCAAGTTCTCCGTTATCTTGCGATCATTCTGCGTGTAGAGCTGGAACCAAAGCGGCGCGCGCGCCTCCTTGATCAGTTCCTCGATCGCGACCGTCGTATTGGTGCTGACGACAAAGGGAATACCGGCCCTCCCAGCCCCTCGAACCGTTGCGCGCTCACCCAACGGATGCATGGCTCCCTGGTACGCCGCCGGCGCCAGGATAATTGGTGAAACCAACGTTTTGCCGAAAAGCGAAACGGTGGTGTCGACCGAGCGCACGTCGTTCAACACCCTAGGCCAAATGCGAATACGGTCGTAGGCCCTTTCGTTATCAGTGAGCGTGATTTCGTTGCCGGCCCCGCTCGCGATGTACTCATAGACCGGATGCGGCAACACCTGTTTCGCGGCCGGCTCAAAGTCCGGGAGAGCTAGAAATTGATCTAAGGAAATCGCCGATTGACTTTGCTTCGTTGCAGCATTCATCACTGGAGCCGTTGAATCCCTTGCATGAGCCTATCGATCCTGCAAAGTCGCGTCCGTCGGAGGCGGTTGGCTCAGCCCAACAACGGCAAACCGCTAACCGCAAACTGCAAACGGTGGACCCTCAAATGTCTACTCCAAAACCGACCTCCGCGACGAATTCAAAGAAATCTTCGTAGTCAGTGTAACTTAGATCCCCTCCGGCCCCCTGTTCAGCCACCCACACGTCTTTCGAGCAAACACCGTTCTCCACCAGGAAGGCATAGAAGTTCCCGTCACTGTCCTCTGCAAAAGGACAGCCCGTTTCGCGATTGAACTCTTCCTTCCCGTCCCACATGGAAAACTGACTCTCCGGGTCCGGAGATAAAACCGTAATCGTGCCGATCTC
>JAFAHI010000279.1 GCA_019237325.1 Verrucomicrobiota bacterium
AGCTGCAAGCTTACCTCAATCCCTGCACTCTTCTGACGTCGGCCGGACGCACATTCCCGGTCGAGATTGAATACCTTAAACGTCAGGTGGTGGACGAACCGCCATGGGAACTTGCCGTCGACGCCCTCCAACAAGCCGACGAAGATGGCGGCGACGTGCTCGTCTTTATGCCAGGGGCGTACGAGATTGCTCGTACGATCGAGGAGATCAAACGCTCTCGATTCGACGGCGTCGTGTTGCCATTGCACGGTGATCTGTCGCCTCGTTCTCAAGATGCAGCGGTCGCTACCTACGAGAAACGTAAGGTCGTCGTTTCAACCAATGTTGCCGAAACCTCGCTCACCATCGACGGGGTTACTTTGGTCATCGACAGCGGCTTAGCCAAAATCGCCAAGTACGACCCCCATCGCGGCATCAATACTTTGATTCCGGAGAAAATCAGCCGGGCGTCAGCGGATCAACGTGCGGGCCGAGCGGGGCGAACCGCACCGGGACGTTGTATCCGACTGTGGTCAGAACGGGATCATCTGAACAGGCGACCCCAAGACCTGCCGGAGGTGAAACGGTTGGATTTGGCGGAAGTGATTCTCAATCTGAAGGCAGCGGGCGTATCGGACATCGACCGCTTTCGCTGGCTGGAACACCCCGATGCTCGATCGTTGGCGCGAGCGATAGAACTGCTCGCCGATCTGGGCGCGATCGACCGGCACACTGAAGAAATTACCCCTTTGGGTACGCGCATGCTCTCATTTCCAGTGCATCCGCGTTATTCGCGAATGATGCTGATGGCTGACGAGCTGGGCTGCGTTCCCACCGTGGCCCTAATCGCAGCTCTCACTCAAGAACGCTACCTTCTGCGCCGCGCCGAGAACAAGCAGATGGAACACGACCGCGAGCTGTTGTTGGGCGGCGAGGCGGAATCGGATTTTTTCGTGTTAATACGCGCTTGGCTTTACGCAAATGAGCATGGGGCCGAACAAGCTAAACGACTTGGAATCCGCTACTCGATCTCTCAACAGGTAGGACGTCTTTTCGATCAATTCCTCGATATTGCCAAGGCAGAGCGTTTGGACATTTCCAGGCCTCCTGACGATTTCAATGCCGAGTCACTGGGTAAATGCCTGTTGGTCGGTTTCTCTGATCATCTAAGCCGGCGGGTCGACGCCGGGACGTTAAGATGCGACCTGGTCCACAACCGTCGGGGTGTTCTTGCCCGCGAAAGCGTCGTTCACAAGAGTCCGCTCTTTGTGGCGGCAGAAATTCGAGAGATCCAGGCGCGGGATGAAGAGTTTCTAATTTTGCTCTCGCTGGCAACGGCGGTGAGAGAGGAATGGTTGCGCGAACTTTATCCGGAAGATTTTCAGGAAACCCACACCGAGTACTACGACCCGGCTCTACGTCGTGTAGTGGGTCGCACCGATCAGATCTTCCGCGACCTGGTGCTGCACAGCCGCAAGACCGACCCTCGCGGCGGCGATCAAACTCTGTCCGCCCTCGCCGCGGAGGTTATCAATGGACGTTGCCCGTTGGACCATTGGGATCACGAGGTTGAGCAGTGGATAACTCGGGTTAATTGCCTGCACGATTGGTGTCCGGAGTTGGAATTGCCAGAGATCGATCAGGAAGCTCGCAGCTATTTGATTACTCAGATTTGCGAGGGCGCGATCAGCTATCGCGAAATCAAAGACCGCCCGGTTTGGCCAGTGCTAAAAGCCTGGCTCCCCGGCTCAAAACTGCATTTGGTTGATCGTTTGGCGCCAGCCCGATTTGAGCTTCCCGGCGGCAAACGTCTCAAGCTCTCTTACACCCGGGGTCAACCGCCAGTTTTGTCAGCCAGAATCCAGGATCTTTACGGTGTCGAAGAATCCCTAAAGGTGTGCTCTGGACGAGTCTCCCTGCTCATCCACGTGCTCGCTCCAAACAATCGACCCATTCAAATCACCCAGGAACTCACGACGTTTTGGCGGGAAGCGTATCCCAAATTGAAGCTGGAATTGCAGCGCAAATATCCAAAGCACGAATGGAGGTAGCCCAGTGCCTGGAGGGGAGCCGCTTTTAACCGCTGAGAGTCTCCGAGCATGATCGCGCGAAAAATCATCGGACTACATAACGTGGTGTAGCAGGCGGCTCCCGGAAACGTCTCTACGCGATAATTGCAGGACCGATGTTCGATCATTTGGACCAAATCAAGACAGTTCGGATGCTAGCGACACCAAGAAACGTTCGCGGGAGCCGCCTGCCAACACACGCTGAATACAGGCAAACGCAGTGTTTCAAAGACGACCGTTAAACTTAGGACACGCGAAAGCGACTCCCGTCCAAGCGTTGTGTCGGGCCACCCAAATTTGTCATTTGTCATTCCAAATGATGCTTCGACGCATCATTTGGAATCTTCCGTCCACGTCTTGTTAGCCTGGTAATACACCAGACGCCTTTGAAACTGCGGGATGTCATCCGCCTCGCCGGCAAGAATCGCTTTCCCTTCCCAGCGCTGAGCGGAAGCGAAATCGCCTTGGGCCGCATACGTCGCTGCCAAAACATCCAGAATCGTCGCATCTTTTTCGTGCGCTAATTTTGCTGCTTCGGTTGCTAGCTGCATTGCAGCCGCGGGATTGTGGATTCTTGGATCTTTCGTAGTGGCATACAGCCATGCTGCCCCGGCCCGGCTATAAGGATCTTTCGAATCGCTCTTGGCTGCTTCGAGAAACGTATTAACCGCGTCCGCTTTGTTACCTAGCCGGCTCTGGGCATTTGCTTTCAGAATCTGAAGTTGACAAACATTCAGCCGGTTGGCATCTCCGTTGTTGGTCTGCAACGCATGGTCAACTGCGTCGATCACATCTTTATGCCGGTTCAAGTTCGCTGCGGCTGCTGCCCGCGCCGCGTACAACCACCAACGCTCGGGATGCTGTTTTACGGCCCTAGTCGCGAAATTGTAGGCGTCTTTCCACTGGCCGTTTTCGCAGAACACTCCGAACGCACTCGCTTCCGCTTTTTCTTCAGGCGTGAATTTATGACCGGGCGGAAAAATCTCATCAAAGCTTTGGCTCGGCGCAGGCCCCTGCCCTTTCCGCGCAACTCGATGCTTCGACAAGCGATGCATCTTTGCCGCTTGACTCTTCTTCGTTGATTTGTGTGTGCTCGACGACGCCTGCGCGACTCCGCTCAGCAGGCACATTGTCAGCAAAAAAACTCCTGTAATTCTAAAAACAAATCTCACTTTTCCAGCTTTGAATCACTGAACCTCTCAACCCGATTTCGACGTTTTACAACCTACCTCTGAGAGAGTCCTGTTATCGCTCTAAGTAACCACAAACGCCCGTGAATCTGCCGCATACCTCCGCAGACGTCACGATTTTTTGGTTTTTTCTTTTTCCCCTGCATAGTGTACCAAATCTCCTCACTATGATTGCGGGAACTTCAGTCCGCGATGTAACGGTTCAAGATCGTCTTCGCGGTGCAGTTTGGGGACAATTTGTTGGTGACGCGGCCGCCCTGGGTACACATTGGATTTACGATCTGCAAGAGCTCTCAGCTCAATTTCCAGGCGGAGTTGTTGGTTTCGAGAGTCCGCAGCCCGGACACTATCATGAAGGACGGAAACCTGGTGACCAGACC
>JAFAHI010000316.1 GCA_019237325.1 Verrucomicrobiota bacterium
GCAGGCGGCTCCCGGGAATTACCCCTGACGATATTTTCACCCCGACAGTCATTAATCTTTTTTTTGCGCCCGCTAGAAAATACACGCTGGGTTATTCGCGGGAGCCGCCCGCTATGCACGATTCACAGCCGTCCGAATGATAGAGCATGTTGCGCGATTTTTAGGCACGCGCCAAAGCGGCTCCTCTCCAGGCGCTCCGCGCCTTATTCGCCCCTTCGCCGTTTCGCCCTGTCGCCGATTCGCAAATCACCCTCCCACCATCCAACGGACGATCTCGTCCGAATTGGTTGCCTGGGTCGCCGCCTCGCCGACCTTCTGGCCGCGGCGCAACACCACGATTCGATCGGTAACAGCAAAAATATCGACCAGGTTATGGGAAATAAAGATCACTCCTACGCCGCTCTGTTTTAAGCTCTTGATCAAGGCGATCACTTTACGCTGTTCAGGCACACCCAACGCCGCCGTCGGCTCGTCCATGATCAACACTTTCGCTTTCCAATGAATCGCCCGACCAATCGCTACCGCTTGGCGTTGTCCACCCGACATAGACCGGAGCGGTAAATCAAATCGGTTGATCCGAATATCAAGAACCCGCAACGCATCCGCGGCGTCTGCCCGCATCTTCTTCCGATCCAAAACGGGGAGTCCTAATACCCGTTTCATCGGTTCGCGCCCCAGAAACACGTTTGCCCCGACGTCGAGATTATCGGCTAAGGCTAAGTCTTGATAAATGGTCTCGATTCCCTGCTCCCGAGCTTTCTGCGGGTTTTCAAACGTCACTTCGGCGCCGTTGTACAAAATCTTTCCGTCATCCGGGTGATGCACTCCGGAAATGATCTTGATCAAAGTTGATTTGCCGGCGCCGTTGTCACCCGCCAAAGCCAAAACTTCACCGGGATACAGATCCACCGACACATTCTCGAGCGCGTGTACTCCGCCAAACCGCTTCGAAACGGATTGTACCTGCAGAATCGGTTGCTCACTCATCAGTCCTGTCTCCGGTTAATTGCTTTTGGGTTTGATCGACTAATACCGAGATGATGATCACAACTCCTACCGCCACAAATTGCCAAAACGGTTCAACATTAACGAAGACCAAACCGTACTGGATGACGGCGATAATCAATGCTCCGATAACCGTCCCGGTAATCGTTCCTGAACCACCAAACAGGCTCGCTCCTCCGATAACCACGGCAGCGATGCTGTCCAACAGCAACGTTTCCCCGGCTTGCGGAGCGCCAGCGGTAAACCGGGCCGTGTAGAGGATCCCTCCAAGGCCAGCGCTAACCGCTGACAGAATGTAAAGCGCGATGGTGTTTCGAGTGACGTTGATTCCTGCCCGCAATGATGCCTGGCGATTACCGCCAATCGCGTAGAGATGCCGTCCGAATCGGCTTTGTGAAAGCGTGAACATCATCGCCACTGTCAGTAGAATCGTAATTAGGACAATAATAGGAACGGAGACATGAAAATCGCCGATGGATATAAGCGTAAGGGGTTGATTCCCGATAAACGAAACCACCGGGTTAGAAATCGGAACGGTCGTCCCACCTGCCATGAGATAAGCGATTCCTCGCGCAACTCCATACATTCCTAGCGTGCCGATAAACGGCGGAACCCGCAGTATCGCGATCAACAGCCCATTGATTAATCCCGGGACCGCAGAGGCCAACAGAGCGACGACCAGTGCCACCACCAGAGCGAGAGGGTCCGGAAGCACGCCGGAGCTAAGGTTAAGAATCTTCGAAAATACCACTGCAGCCAAACCCATGGTAAAACCGACCGAAAGATCGATACCTCCCGAAATGACTACAAAGGTTTGACCCAGGGCCAACAAAAGCGGGCCTACGGTAAACACCGCAATCGAAGATGCATTAAATGGGTTGAACAGAAAAGTGGTGTGATAAGCCAATTGGGCCCAAATCTCGAACCCGACGAGCAGTAGGAATAAAAAGATCCACGCCCGCATCGAGGCCGCAGTTGAACGCACGGATCCCGCCCAAGTTGTGCGTTCGGCGACCAGCTCGTCTATGGGGTTAGTGGCTGGCGGTTGGCTCATTTGTCAGTCAGACAATCGTTCTCGCCCTTCGTCGTCGTCCTCGTCCTCGGGTCGGTTCTTCCCAGCGCTTAGTAACCATCGTAGACCCGATTTTCGGAGCACAGCATTCCCACCCTGTTGACGCCGCCAAATCCATTCGAGGACGAGGACGACGACGAGAACGAGAACGAAAATCGTCTAAGACCTAGTCCGAATAGATGAATTTCTTCACGCTCGGATCGTCAAGGTTGCTCTTGTCGATCACCGTGAAACCGGTCCCGATCAACGGAGGAACAGATTGTCCGGTGAGATGCGCGTAAGCCGTAACCACCCCGTAGAAACCGATCTCAGCGGGATGTTGGGCGATCGCAATATCGATATTGCCTGCTTTGATATCCGCAACGATCGACTGAGGAGCATCAAAGGCGACTACTTTGACCTTACCCTGGGCATTGGCCTGTTTTGCGCCATTGGCAGCACCGGTAGCCGAAAAGAGATTAGCGCCAAACACTCCCGCCAGGTCGGAATTGCGGGCATACACGGCTTGGAATTGAGCGGCGGCCTTGTTGGCATCATCGTCGTTAAACTGCGTTTCCAGCACCGTTATGTTCGGGTACTTTTTCATCTCGTCCTTGAATCCCTCTTCACGCTGATCCGTGGTGGAGATGTTCGGTTTAACGTTCGAAACGTAAACTTTTCCTTTCTCGCCGATGGCCTTAGCCAGCGCTCTCGCCGCGATCCGTCCTCCGGCGATGTTATCAGACGCAATGTAAGACAGCGGAAAATCAGCGTCCCCACTACCAGTCTGGTAATGGCCAGTCCCGATAAAAGTATCCACCGTGATCACCGCAATCCCGCTATTGGCTGCATTCTTCAACGGGCTGACCAGCTGCGTTTTATCCGTGGGCGCGATGAGGATGGCATCGGGCTTGCGGCCGATGACCGCGTTCAAAACCGGCACCTGCTGTTCTGGATCGAATTTCGGGGCGCCCTGGAACACCAAGTTTACTCCCAAAGCGTCGGCAGCCGCCTGAGCGCCTTTGTGCATGGTGATATAGAAGGCATCGGTCGTTAGACCCGGGATTAACGCGATCGTATACTTCTTATCGGCAGCGGAAGCGGGATCGTTCCATCCAGCAAAGAGGAGGAACGTGCTCGCTAAGAGACTGGCTTTAATTTGCCATCGTTTCATAGAGGGGGGTGGAATAGTCTCTCACCAA
>JAFAHI010000371.1 GCA_019237325.1 Verrucomicrobiota bacterium
AGTGGAACCGGTATACCTACGGAGGTTCCTGTGCCCAGAAAAGTGGCCGTCAGCATCTATTGAAAAAAGGTCGCCGGACCCTTACATAACCTGCCAGTGCCCGCAACGCTCCGATCACTCCGAATCCGTAACCTGGCTTTGGTTGAACAGCTCGATTGGGAGCTAGCAGCTGGGTTTAATGTCGTTACCGGTGAGACCGGCGCCGGTAAATCGATTATCATCGGAGCGCTGAAAATGATACTCGGCGAACGGGCTGACAAATCCGTTATCCGGACCGGGGAAGAACAATCTTCCGTAGAAGCATTGTTCCACCTGCAGGACGTCGACCGCATCAATGCACTCCTCGCTGAAGAAGGGGTTGACCCGTGCGAGGACGGCGAGCTCTTAATTCGCCGAGTCATATCCGTAAGCGGCGCCAACCGCCAGTTTATCAACGGGTGTCAGACCACGTTGGGATTCCTGAAAGATGTTGGTGACGGTCTGGTCGATCTTCACGGACCGCACGACCATCAATCTCTGCTCTCCAAGGAATATCAACTCCGTTTGGTGGATGCATTCGCTGGGAACGAAAACCTCTTTCGTTCTTACCCGGACGTATTCGGGCGCTGGCAACAAACCCGAAAAGAACTGGACGAGTTCGAAGCCGACACCGCGGGAAGCAACCTGGCCCTGTGGCGACATCAGTTAACCGAAATTCGTGGCGCCGGCATTCGGCTCGGTGAGCGCGCGGAACTAGAGTCACAATACTCGGTTGCAGCTAACGGGCGCCGTATTTTGGAGTTGACAGGCGCCGGCATCGCCCTGCTTTCCGAATCGGAGAACGCTCTGTTGACCCAGCTCGGAGAATTGGCCCGGCTGCTTCGTGAACTCGAAAAGATCGACGGGCAAACGCAGGAGTTTGTCCAAGGTCACGAACGTGCCACCGTCGAGTTGGAGGAGTTGGAACGATCTTTGGTGTCTTACCAGCAACGGGTTGATCTCGATCCGGCAGCACTTCAAATGATGGAAGAACGACTGAACCTTTTGGAAAGGCTTAGTCGTAAACACGGACGAGACGAAGCGGGTCTACTGGAACTTGCCGCCGACCTGGAGACCAAGCTTAGCCGAGGCGAACATCGGGAATCGATTCTGGAAAAATTACGCCTCGACGCGGAAAACCTTCAACAGCAAGTAAGGTCGATAGCTCAAAAGTTGACCCGAATCCGGCATGCCGGCGCGGTGGAACTCGCCGAAAGCATTCGCAAGCACTTGCAAGACTTAGGGTTTGCTCAGGCGAGCTTTGACATCGTTTGGGAAACTCTGAACGAGCCGAATAAGACCGGGCTTGATCAGGTGGAATTTCTCTTTTCTCCCAACCCGGGTGAACCCTTGAAACCGCTCCGGGCAATCGCTTCCAGCGGAGAAATTTCTCGAGTGATGCTGGCGATCAAAACGGCTTTAGCCCAGCAGGATTTGATCGGTTTACTGGTGTTCGACGAGATCGACGCCAATGTCGGGGGCGAAATTGCCTCTGCGGTCGGAAAGAAGATGCAGACGCTGGGAGAAAACCGGCAAGTGGTTGCGATTACCCATATGCCTCAGGTGGCAGCCGGCGCCCGCACCCATTTCTTTGTGAGCAAGGAAGTCATCGAGGGTCGCACCCGTACTTCCCTTCAGGAAGTGCAAGGTGACGAACGGCTCCACGAGTTAGCCCGGATGTTAGGCGGTAGGACGTCGTCCGCGTTGGAACACGCCCGCACGCTCTTACGGGGAACGTGAGAGGTGATGGGGATTGGTGGGCATCACTTGCTCACTTGGTCGGGAGGCTTCCCGAAGGAGACGGCGAGTGAGCGAAGCCGCCGATATTCGTCCATCTAACAGCACGGTTAGGCCGTTTAGCGTGCCGAGCCGTGGTCTATCGCTCGACCATGCCTCGGCGCGGGCCTGAGCCTATAAGTCCTATTGGTCCCATAGAGCCTGTCGCGCCGTAGGCTTGGCGAAGGCGGATCCTATCCTTTGCCCGTCTCCAAGTGTCCCTTCTAGATCACCCGCCCAGCCCCATAAGACGCTCGTACACTCCCACCAATTCCGGCCCGCAAAGAACCCAGAGGACGGCTCCGGCCGAAAGGAACGGCCCGAACGGAACTCGGACCGACAAGTTCTTGTGCCGAAGCAGAATGGCGATGATGCCAAAAGCGCAGCCAAGAAAAGCAGCAATCGGAATCGTAAAGAGCACTCCTTGCCAGCCTACAAATGTTCCAATGGCGGCAATTAGTTTCACATCGCCCAGGCCCATCGCTTCGCGTGGAAACTCCGCCCGATCGGTCCGCCCGAACAATTCTCGGATCTCCTCCAAAGGAAGATCATGTCGCGCGGTCTTGAGCCGATCGTGGAAAAAGCGGAGGTCCAAATTCCGATATTTCTCGCCATTGATGGTTACCTCTGTAGCTCGAACCAAAATTTTATCTCGCGAACGGAAAAAATGGCTTGCCCAGTCGAACGGCTCGCCATCCAACAGAATCCGCGGATTTTCCGTCGTGCTGTTTTCGAGTGAGAATCGGACCGTGGCGGGGGGCAATACTTTGTATCGCCCGAACAACAGCTTTCCGCCCTCGCTCACGAGATAGAGAATGCTGCTGCCAACTAGACACCCGGCTAGACTCAGACCAACGCTCGTCAGCCCTGAGGAAACGCCATGCAACGATGGCAGGCAAAGGCTGAAGATCAGTCCCAGACCAATCCCGAAAAACGTGATCTCATCCGGAATAAGCAAAAACTCGAGGTCTACGAATGTCGCGATTACAAGAACTAATGCCAGAGCCAGGTCTGCAATGACGACCGGCCATCCGACCCGAATGGAAAAAGCCACAAAGAGAGCCGGGGTAAGCAACTCGACGATTAAATACTGGATCGAGATCGGCTTGCCACAATGAGCGCAGCGACCCCGTAAAAGCAGCCAGCTGATAACGGGGATATTATCGATTGCTCTCAATTGTGTCTCGCATTGCGGGCAGAAAGAGCGCGCCGGTTTCCAGAGCGACATCTCCCGTGGCAGCCTGTAAATACAACACCCCGCAAATGAGCCCAGCACCAAGCCGGCCAGTGCGATGCAGACGAAGTAGACAAGGCTCATTCTAAATCAGGGAAGTCAGAGGAGCGCGGACGATTTCAGTGCACGACGCTGGCAATGGAATCCCGCCAATCACGTCTCACCTCTCACTTCTCACGTCTCACCTCTTCTCGAGCGCCCCAGCGTTGCGTGCAGAAGCGCCGATTTCAACTGGAAAACTCTGGCCTCAAGTCAATAATATCGCCCGATGCGGTATGTTCTCCTTCTCTTCACGCTATTTATCTTGGCTGGCTGCGAGACTGAGGCGCCTAAGACGGCTGCGGCGATCACCAAGGAGCGTGCGATTGCAATCGCGATGGATGCAAACAGAAACCCTGAATTCACTCAGGTAACCCGGTCAACCTGGCGCACCGATCCCACCGCCGCCGGAGGTGGCTACTGGGCCGTCGATCTCAAAGACGAAGACGACGAACTGGGCAAATTTTACCTCATCGACGGCCGCGGGAAAATTGTAGGCCAAGGCCATATCGAGGGGGATAGATATTTCTAACCTTCGATATGCGGACGGCGGAATTGCCCTTCGGTAGCGGGCTCGAATGCCGACTGCGCGATTGGGCCGGGGAGTATCAGGGGCTTCGTTCTTGTCGTCGATACTGCCGGACTCGCGGCGTAGAGGGACAGTCGCCGCTACCGATTTATCCCAAACACCCCTTTGCTATTCGCCCATTCGCCCCTTCGCCTGCGCGCCGACTCGCCATTCCCCCCAGGCTGGGCTAATCTACTGGCCACGCCATGCAGTCATTCCAATTCCATCCGGCGGTGGCAACCTGGTTCGAGCGGACCTTCGGCACGCCGACCGAGCCGCAGCAACTCGGGTGGCCGGCGATCCAGTCCGGCGCACACACCTTGGTCGCTGCGCCCACGGGCTCGGGTAAAACCCTGGCTGCTTTCTTGGCATCCCTGGACCAGCTCTATCGGGAAGGGCTGGATGGAACGCTCGCGGATGAGACCCGCGTCTTGTATGTGTCCCCACTCAAGGCACTTAGCAACGACATCCATAAGAATCTGGACCAACCGCTAACCGGTATTCGTGCTGCTTTGCGAGCGAGCTGCGACCGCGACATCGAAATTCGGGCGGAAGTCAGGACCGGCGATACACCCGTAGCCAAGCGCCAGGCCATCATTCGGAAGCCGCCCCATATTCTCGTTACTACCCCGGAGTCGCTTTATTTGCTGTTGACCTCCTTGTCTGGCCGGAAGCTTTTACGGACCGTTCGAACCCTGATTCTGGACGAGATCCATGCTGTCGTCGGGAACCGCCGTGGATCGCATCTCGCGCTTAGCGTCGAGCGATTGGCGGCGCTGACCAACCATCCTCTGCAACGGATCGGGTTGTCGGCCACCCAAAAACCGATGGAAGAAGTGGCGCGTTTTCTAGTCGGTACAAAGAACCTGGATGAGGCCGGAAACGCTCGTTGCAGAATCGTCGATTGCGGACACACTCGAAAGCTCGACCTGGCTATAGAATTGCCGGGCTCGCCTTTGGATGCCGTCATGTCCAACGAGGTTTGGGCCGAGGTATACAACCGCTTGGCTGACTTGGTCGAGGCGCACAGAACAACGTTAGTGTTCGTTAACACTCGGCGCTTAGCGGAACGCGTGACCCATCATCTTTGCGAACGATTGGGCAAAGACAAAGTCACGTCTCATCACGGGAGCCTTTCCGCCAAGTTACGGTTGGACGCGGAGAACCGGTTGAAACGCGGCGAACTGAAGGCTTTGGTCGCCACGGCCTCGCTCGAGCTCGGAATCGACATCGGTTCAATCGACCTGGTTTGCCAATTAGGTCCGACCCGTTCTATAGCCACGTTCCTGCAACGAGTGGGACGAGCCGAACATCGGCGCGGCGGCTTGCCCAAAGGCAGGCTTTTTCCCCTGAGCCGAGATGAACTGGTGGAAGGTGTCGCTACCCTGCGCAGCATCCGCAACGGCGAGCTCGATCGGTTGGAAATGCCGCAGAAGCCTCTCGACCTGTTGTCCCAGCAGATTGTCGCCTGCGCCGCCTGTGAAGATCTAGACGAGAGCGCGTTGTTTGACCTGACGCGCTCAGCCTATCCTTATCGCGATCTGACCCGGAAAGAGTTTGATGATGTGCTCCGGATGCTGGCAGACGGTTTCAGTACCCGCCGTGGCCGTCGATCCGCGTTGATCCATCACGACGGGATCAATCATCGCGTTCGAGCTCGCCGTGGCGCCCGGCTTTTGGCCCTTACCTCCGGCGGTGCGATCCCGGATAACGCCGATTATCGAGTAGTGGTTGAACCCAGCGAAACCTTTGTTGGCACAGTGAACGAAGATTTTGCGGTCGAAAGTATGGCCGGCGATATTTTCCAGCTCGGCAATGCTTCTTGGCGAATCCTCGGGATTAACTCGGGCACCGTCCGAGTAGAGGATGCCCACGGGCAGCCACCGGGCATTCCTTTCTGGTTAGGTGAAGCGCCGAGCCGTACCGCTGAGCTCTCCCGGTCCGTTTCTAGATTTCGGGGAGATGTTGAAAAACAGTTGTCGGTAGGGACGAGCTCCTGCTCGTCCGATATGGTTCTTGCACATGACGATTTCCCGGAACAGAGACCGGACGAGCAGGAGCTCATTCCTACCGTCAGGGAGGTCGCCCCAACTGTCACCGCTTGGATCGAAAGCGAAACCGGACTCAGCGAAGCCGGCGCCGCCCAGCTAACCGACTATTTCGGGGCGGTATTTCAATCCCTGGGTGTCATTCCGTCTCAGGACAAGCTCGTGCTTGAACGCTTCTTTGATGAGTCCGGCGGCATGCAATTGGTGATCCACTCGCCGTTTGGTAGCCGCTTGAATCGGGCTTGGGGCTTAGCGTTGCGTAAGCGGTTTTGTCGGTCATTTAACTTCGAGTTGCAGGCTGCGGCCACAGATGACGCGATCGTGCTTTCGTTAGGTACGCAGCATTCATTTCCGCTAGACGATGTTTTTCACTATCTGAACAGCAAGACAGTTCGCGACATTTTGATCCAAGCGCTGCTCGATGCCCCGATGTTCGGAATTCGCTGGCGCTGGAATGCGGGGCGTTCATTGGCTTTACCCCGGCAGCGTGCAGGTCGCCGGGTTCCCGCGCCTTTGCAACGCATGGAATCCGAGAACCTCCTGGCCGCTATCTTCCCGGACCAGCTTGCCTGCCTCGAAAACATCGCCGGCGACCGCGAGATTCCGGAGCACCCATTAGTCCAACAGACCATCGACGATTGTCTGGTTGAAGCGATGGATATTGAAGGGTTGATCCGTTTGCTCGAACGGATCGAGAAAGGGGAGATCGAATGTATCGCTCGGGATTTGCCGGAACCGTCGCCGCTTGCGCATGAGATCTTGAATGCCAAACCCTACGCATTCCTGGACAATGCCCCGCTCGAAGAACGGCGAACTCAAGCGGTATATACCCGGCGAGTAGGCGAGGCTTCGGCCGATGGTGGTCTCGGAATTCTCGATGGGAACGCCATCGAGAAAGTCTGTGTGGAAGCCTGGCCACAAGCGACCAGCGCTGACGAGCTCCATGAAACTTTGCTTTTGGTGGGCGTTCTTACTGACGACGAAGTCCGGACCGTCGGTACCGATTCCCCTCAGTGGTTGGCTCAATTGGTGAACGATAAGCGTGCCGGCCGCATGGTGAGAGCCTTCCTTTGCGAGGCTGATCCGTCGGAACCCTGGAGCGCTCCTTCCCCCGACTGCGGGACGAGGCCAAATCGTTCGGAACCCTCGAGGCCGGACTCGTCCTCGTTCTGGATCGCGGCTGAGCGACTCCCAATGCTGCGAGCCATCTATCCCGACTCCAAGGTTGAGCCGCTCCTAGTTCCTCCTGCGAACGAAAGTGAACGCCAGTGGCAGAGAGCCGATGCGATCCGTGAACTTGTGCGTGGTCGGATGGAAGTAATCGGTCCGATCACTGCGACAAAGGTCGCGGGTCTGTTCCAACTGCCGGTCGGAGAAATTAATACCGCGTTGGCTGCGTTGGAAGGTGAAGGCTTCGTCCTGAGAGGCAAATTTCATCCGGATGCACAAGAGCTCGAATGGTGTGATCGCCGGCTATTGGCGCGAATTCACCGTTTAACGCTAAACCGTCTTCGGGCGGAAATTCAGCCCGTATCGATCGCCGAGCTTCAACGGTTCTTATTGGCTTGGCAACGAGTGGAGATTGATCACCGGGCCGAAGGACTCGAGGGGGTAAGAGCCGTTTTGGAGCTGCTAGAGGGCTTCGACCTGCCAGCCGCCGCTTGGGAACCGGAAGTCTTGGCGCTTCGAGTCAAGGAATATCAACCGGCTTGGCTTGATCAGCTCTGTTTTACCGGGCGATTCGGTTGGGGCCGGGTGACTGCGCCCCAAAAGACCAACGGCCGGCCACCGTTACCCGTCCGTTCCAGCCCGATCTCGTTGTTTTCCCGCGAAAACCTCCCTCATTGGTTAACGCTTTCCGCTCCTCTTGAGGTCACCGAATTTTCGCCCGACACAACCCGCACCCTGGAAGTTCTAGTCCAAGGGGGAGCCCTATTTTTTGGCGAGCTTGTACAAAAGACCGGCCTGTTGCCATCCCGATTAGAACGAGCGTTGGCGGAGCTTACTGCGCAGGGATTGGTCACGGCAGACAGTTTTGAAGGGCTCAGAGCTTTGCTCGTTCCCGAAGAAAAACGGGCGCCATTTGCTTCGGCGGAACGCCGCCGGCATCACAAAGCCGTGACGAGTTTGGAATTTGCCGGTCGCTGGTCTTTGCTGAGGAACCCAGTGAACGCCGGGAACGCTGGGAACCGCGAGAGTCCCGCGATGAGGCCACTCGTCGGCGGATCCCGGAACCCAGGAGCCAATTCTGACCCAGCGCTCGCGGATTCCGTTCCCCGCGATCGCAGCGATCCCGGCGTTCACGGCGTTTCTAGAGAACAGGCGGTTGAAGCCTTTGCCCGCGTATTGCTCCATCGTTACGGAGTCGTATTTCGCCGGATCCTGGAGCAAGAATCGTTAAGAGTGACTTGGTTCGAACTGGTCCGAGTCTACCGAACGCTGGAGGCTAGAGGAGAGATTCGCGGCGGCCATTTTGTGGCGGGAGTCAGCGGCGAACAATACGCGTTGCCCGAAGCCGTCGGACTGTTGCGTGCGATTCGTAAGAATGCCCCCAAAGGCGATCTTATCCCCATTAGTGCCGCTGACCCCTTGAACTTGACCGGAGTTCTGACGCTCGGCCTACGGGTCGCGGCGATCAGCGCCCATCGCGTTCTCCTACGCGATGGCGTCCCCACGGTTGCCCTGAAAGCCGGAC
>JAFAHI010000416.1 GCA_019237325.1 Verrucomicrobiota bacterium
TTACGGCAGCTCGCGCCGAAACGTTGCGACCAATTCCATATCAACTACAGCGGTAAAGTAAACGAAGTGGAAACCTCACCCGTTTCCCGCTACGCGCTGAAAGGGTTTCTCGAAGAGGCCGGCGGCGCCGACGTCAATCAAGTGAACGTCACGTCGCTCGCTCAGAATCTCGGCCTGCGCGTCCTTGAGACGAAAGAGAATGCCACTGGTGACTTTACCGATCTCATCGAGATCCAAGTCCAAGGCGAAGGCAACAAAGTGTCTGTAGCCGGAACTTTTGTTGGCTCTTCTCCGCGGATTGTCCAAATCAACGGCCATTTCGTTGAAGCTCGCCCGGTTGGTACGCTGATGATTTTTGAGAACAACGACGTACCCGGAATAGTCGGCCAAATCGGTACCTTGTTAGGTAATCATCAAATCAATATCGCCGACATGTCACTCAGCCGCGGTGACGGAGACAGCAAAGCGCTGACCGTGCTCAATCTGGATTCACTTCCTCCTGACGCGGTCCTGCAAGCCGCCTTGCGGACACCCAACGTTCGCTCCGTCCACATCGTGCAGTTCTAGAGCGCATCATAGTCCCTACCACCACGGGAATAGAGCCGCTCCGGCCTCGGTATATATCGGAGAAGAGGTTACTATGAAGTTACCCAATCCGATTAACTCAACTAACAAAACCACCAAAGCTACTAACCCTCTATTTTACTCTACGATGGTTACTAGCCTGCTAGCCCTGATGGCTTGCACAATATTGACACCCAAAACCAATCATCCCACCGCCAACTACATCGACCCGCGCCAACACGCGACCAACCAAACCACTAAGGACGCCGACCCCGGCTACGACTGGTTCTATTAAGCAGCGCTAGCCCCGCCCCGAGACAAAATATAGGGACCGGTCCCATCAACGCTCCGGGGATAGCAATGCGGCTTCGCTTAATGACAGATGACAAATTGAAACGCATCCGACGCGCCATTTGTCCCCGCGCCGTAATCTGTCATCTGTCATCTGGGATCTGTCATTGCCAAGCTCTGTAAGCGCTAAATCGGCTCATACGGCAGTCCATGGGCATGCGCTACTGCCTCGTTTCTGACCTTGCCACCCATCACGTTGATCCCACCGACGAGAGCAGGCTGCTTTTTGATGGCCGCCGAAAGACCTTCCGCCAAAAACTCAACAAAACGCGCCGTCACATTTGTCAGCGCCTGAGTTGCCGTACGCGCATAAGCTCCGGGCATATTCGCCACACAATAGTGAACGATCCCTTCTTCTTCGTAGACCGGACTTTCATGCGTCGTGGGCTTTGATGTTTCGCAGCATCCGCCCTGATCGATCGCAATATCCACCAGCACACTGCCCGGCTTCATCATCCTCAGCATCTCCCGAGTAATCAGCCGCGGCGCCCTTGCTCCAGGTACGAGCACCGCACCGATCAAAAGATCGGCTCGCGGCAAAATCTCCAGCAGATGCGCCTCACTGGAATAAAGCGTGTGCGCCGTGTGCATCGTAATATCAAGGAACCGCATTCGTTCGATATCCACCTCAAGGATCGTCACGTCCGCGCCCAAACCCGTAGCCATGCGTGTTGCGTTGATTCCCGAAGTTCCGCCGCCGATGACAATCACGTTTCCGGGTAATACCCCTGGAACGCCCCCTAACAAAACCCCTTTGCCACCGCGATGTTTGGCTAGAAAAAATCCACCGACAATGATGGACATTCTTCCTGCAATCTCGCTCATTGGCTCCAGCAGCGGCAATCGGCGGTTAATCTCCACCGTCTCATAAGCCACCGCGGTTACCCCACTGCGCATCAACGCCTCCGTTAACACCTTGTTCGCGGCCAGATGCAAATAGGTAAAAAGAATCTGGCCTTCTCGCAGTAGCGGATACTCCGAGGCCAATGGTTCTTTGACCTTGATGATCAGATCGCCTTGCTGAAAAACCGAACTATGATCGTCGAGGATTTTACCGCCGGCCTGCGCGTACTCCCCGTCCGGAAATCCCGCTCCGGCGCCAGCGTCCCGTTCTACGAACACTTCATGCCCCAAGCGCGTTAGCTGATAAACAACCGACGGCAGCAACGCAACCCGATGCTCTTGTTCTTTAATCTCCTTGGGAACCCCAATCTTCATGCTGCCCTGTTTATCCGCTCCAAGCCCCGACGGCAAGTTAGCAGTTAACGCTTAGCCGTTTGCAGCCGCCGGAATCGTAATCGTCCTCGTCGTCGAGAAAACGCATTCCTCACAGCGTGTGCGAAGTTACCCTGCAGCCGTTTATCTGTTGGGCGAAACACTACCGGGCGGAGATGCACACTGTAGACCAAACTTTCGAGGACGAGGACGACGACGAGGACGATTACGAAGTCCCCGAGACCACACCGCCAAACGCCAAACGACGAACGCCAAACGTTCAGTTCAGCGACGGATCATCCGGCGCCAGCGCTAACAAATAATAAACCGGCCCCTGACCCTTCATAAACTGCAGCCAGAGCGATGGATCAGCTTCTGCGCCCATAAACTCGGCATCCGCTTCCCGGATGAGCCAAGCATTTTGACCCAGTTCCCCTTCCAGTTGTCCTGCTTCCCAGCCGGCGTAGCCGCGGAACGCTCGCACAAAGCCGCGCTTTTCTCGCAAGATCTCTTCCGCATCCGGGATCGACAACGGCACTTGAAAACGTGTCGGCTGACCACCCCCCTCTCCGAGAAAACCCATCAAGATCAACTCATTAGAGGAGACCGGTCCGCCCTCGTAAACAGGAACACCGGCTAGCCCGGGTAAATCCGCTTCAGCCACAAAATCCGCCAGTTTTTGATGCGTGGGCCGGTTAATGACGACTCCAAAAGCGCCCACATTCTCCTCGTGACTCGAAATAAAGAGGATCGCCCGCCGAAAATTAGGATCCTTCAGCGAAGGGTGGGCTAACAAAAGTTTTCCACTGACGTTGAATTTCTCTTCGCCCTGGAGCCTCACAAGGGTCAGATTAAAGGCGACCTGCCACTCTTCAAGAGACAAGTCATTAAATTCATTTAATGCCAATGGCGAAGAACAGCTCCGTAGGAGCGACATATTTATAGCCTCCGCAGGAGCGAGATTGTTTACACCTATGCAGAATCTGCCAATTCGTA
>JAFAHI010000423.1 GCA_019237325.1 Verrucomicrobiota bacterium
CGCGAACGTTCCAAGTTGAACCGGCGTGTTGTTTGGCCCGCTGACGTAGAGTTTGGTCAGGTCCTCCGGAGTTAGTCGCTGAGTCCGCTGCACCTCAGGAATAACTTGATAGCTTCGCCCCTGAATATCGAAATAGTTTATGTAGCCCGCGCTTAAAAGCGTGGTCAGGTCACCGCCTACCTGCTGCAGGTTGAGGCCCATGGCAGCAACTTTGTCGCGATCGAATACAATCCGAGTTTGGGGCTGATCGTATTTCATGTCGGAGTCAACAAAATAGAATTTCCCGCTTTTGTTTGCCGCCGCCAATAGCTGGTTCGACAGCTCGTACATCTCCAACGGCTCCGCCACAGAATTGATAACAAACTCGACGTCATAGTTATCGCCTCCGGGCAAAGGCGATGGGGTCAGCGCGATCACTCGCACGCCGGCGACAGTCGCCAACTTTTTGCTCACATCTCCAAGGACCTGTTGCATGGTGCGTTTGCGTTGGCTCCATGGTTTGGCCACCATGCCCGAGAAGCCAGGACCGGGGACCGGAGTGACCTGGAAGGTCTGCGCTGTCTCGGGCTCGCTCTTATAGATGTCGTTCATCTCCTTCGCGAAAAGCATCGTCTGCTCGAGCGTCGCTTCGGGAGCCGATTGTACGATGCCGAAGATAACACCCTGATCTTCATTAGGTGCTAACTCATGCTTCGACATGTTCCAGAAAAAGTACAGGAGCACCCACAGAACCATTGAGGAACACAACACAACCCAACTGACCCGTAGTGTAGTCCTTAGAAAAGCCTGATAGCCTCGACGCAATGCGTCAAATCGATGACTGATCCAGCCAGCCAACCCTCTCTCGCTCGCGCCACGCTTCAACATCTTCGATGACATCATCGGTGAGAGGGTTAATGCAACCACGCCGGATACCACGACCGCTCCAGCGAGTGTGAATGCAAACTCGCGGAACAGCGCGCCGGTTAGTCCACCCTGAATCCCGATTGGCGCGTACACCGCGGCCAAGGTAAGTGTCATGGCGATAATCGGCCCGAAAAGTTCGCGTGCCCCCTTTATCGCAGCATCATACGGCGAGAGCCCTTCGTGGATATGCCGTTCCACGTTCTCGACGACGACAATCGCGTCGTCGACCACCAAACCAACTGCGAGAACGATCGCCAATAAGGTAAGCAGGTTCAGCGTGAAACCGAAAACCAGCATCAGGAACATGGCGCCGATCAGCGAAAGGGGAATGGCGACGATAGGGATCATTACCGCTCGGAGCGAGCCCATGAACAGGCAGATCACAATCATCACGATCAGAATCGTCTCGACCAGTGTCTCAGTAACATCGTGGATAGCGCTGGCGATGTAGTCGGTCGAGTCGTACGGGATATTGAGCTTCATCCCGACCGGAAGCTCCTTTTGGATTTCAGGGAGCGCGGCGCGAACATTCTTAATGACGTCAAGGGCGTTTGCTGTCGGCAACACATAAATGCCCATGAACGTCGCTGTATTTCCTGAAAACCGAACATCCGTGTCGTAGTTCGCCGCCCCTAGCTCGACCTTCGCAATATCTTTCAAGCGAACGATTGCTCCATTCACTTGCTTCACTGCCAGCTGCTTGAACTCTTCCGGGCTTTGCAGGTTCGTGTTCGCTACCAGGTTGACGGCGGTCATCGCACCCTTGGTTTGACCCGGGGCCGCCAAATAGTTATTCGCCTGCAGAATGTTCTGCACGTCGGTCGGCGACACATTCAGGGCGGCCATCTTTTCAGTGTCGAGCCAAACCCGCATTGCAAAGACACGTCCGCCCAGAATTTCGGCCTGCTGAACCCCGGAAATTGCTGCCAGCTTTGGCTGTACAACCCGAGTCAGGTAATCGGTGATCTGATTGCGGTCGAGGTCCGTTGAATAGAAGCTCAGATACATCGACGCGAATCGTGTATCGACCGAGGTGATGGCGATAACCGGTATCTGCGACGCCGGCGGCAGCTGATTCCGAACCTGGTTAACCTTGGTTTGCACCTGGGTCATGGCCGCATTCGGATCGTAGTTCAGCTTTAAATGAACAGAGATCGTGCTGGTGCCTTGTACACTCTGGGACTCCATGTAATCGATGCCATCCGCGCTGGCGATCGATTGTTCCAGAGGCGTGGTGATAAAGCCACGCACCAGCTCTGCATCCGCGCCGTAGTACGTGGTGGTGACCGTTATGACGGAGATATCCGTCTTCGGATATTGCCGCACGTTGATACTGCGCATCGCCTGGTAACCGGCGAGCAGGATCAGCAGATTTACAACGGTCGCTACAACCGGCCGTTTGATGAATAGATCCGTAAATTTCATCCTACCGCTCCTGGTTATCAGCTATTCGCCGGTGTTGGTGATGCCTCACTATCGGGTTTAACCTTATTATTAATCAGGACGGGCGCCCCGCTTTTCAGACGGAATACTCCTGAAGTCACAACTTCGTCACCCGGCTTCACCCCTGAGATAACCGAGATGAGGTCGCCGCGTGCTGTCCCAAGTTTGACGAATTGTTCCTTTACGCTTTTGATCGGTTTGCCGTTTTCGTCTTTGTCGTCAGTAATAATAAAGATCGAATCACCGTACGGGGCGTAATGCACCGCTGAAACCGGCAACGCGATAACCGGTTCGCGTTCGGGCATGATCACACTAACTTTCGCAAACATGCCAGGCCGCAGTTTTAATTCACCGTTTGGCAGTGTGGCCTGCACTTGGATATTTCGGGTCGCTTGATCTACGAGCGAGTTTATCGCAGTAATCTTACCCGTGAAAACCATGTCGCCGTATGCATCCAAACGTACGTCAACGTCCTGACCGACGGCTAACTTGCTGAGGTCTTGCTGCGGCAAAGTGAAATTCACATAAATCGGGTCGAAGGATTGCAACGTGACCACGGGGTCGCCGGTGTTCAGATATTGCCCAAGGTTCACCTGGCGAATACCCACCACGCCGTCGAAAGGTGCGCGTAGCGTCTTCCGCGCAATTAGCGCCTTATATTGGTCAACCGTTGCCTGCATTTGCCCATGAGTCGCTTCGGCCGTGTCATAGTCTTGCTGCGAGATGGTCCGCTTAGCCAGCAGATCGCGATCCCGGTTCAAGGTTAGCTGCGCAAGAGTCAATTGTGCCTGCGCTTGGTCGAGCTGCGCTTGTTCTTGGTCGGTATTCAGATGGACCAACAGGTCGCCGGCTTTCACTGTCGTGCCCGATGTGAATGCAATCGTATCGACTATTCCCGCCAAATCCGTGCTGACGGTGACTCCGTTTATAGCGGTCACACTACCGATCGTGTCCAGCGTCGGCTGCCACTCTGACTGCGACGCGATCGTTGTCGTCACTGCGGTCGGGGGTTGTTTGAACATGCCCGCTTTCGCCATGGCCATGAAACCCATAATCTGGGTGACCTTGAAGTAACCGAGCGTTCCGATGATCACTACCAGAAGCAGGATCGCGATCAGGATCGCTCGGATATACGGGGGCCGCCGTTTTTTGGGCGTCGCGGTGGATTTTGACATGGCACTCCTCGTGGAAGGCGCGGACGAAGTCGTGGGGGTCATTACAATTTCCTTGTTTTAGTTAAGCCGCCGTGTTTGCGGCCGCTGGTAAGCGGGCCGACAACTCGGCTAAACGTAGTTGGATTTTTTGTAGGATATTGACGAGTTGCAACCGTTCATCCTGGCTTAAAGGTGCAATGATGCTGGTGAACCACTCGCAATAAGGAGATCGAACGCGATCAAGAAGTTGTTCGCCGCCCTTTGTGAGATACAGGCGAGTCAGGCGTCTATCTTGCGGGTCGGGTCTGCGTTCAACCAGTCCATCCTTCTCTAGACCATCCAACAGACCTGATACTGTGGCCCGGGTGACTCCGGTCTTTTGCGCAAGATCAGCCGGCGTAATCTCGCCCGGCGCATGTTTATCTAGAAGCATCAACAACACGAACCGGCCGTGTCGTGTACCGAGCGCTGATAAGATGGCCTCATCAAGGGCAAGCAATTCGTCCCCGGTCCGCAAAAGCTGCAGAAAGACGTAGCAGGCGGACGCGTCGAGTTCCGGGAACCGTTTGCTATCTTCCAGGAAAACCTCGTACTTCGGTAACGACTTCAACAGGGTAACAGATTCCCGCATAAAGTTAGGCTACCTAATTATTAGGTTCCTAACTATTGTCAAGGGACGCTTTTTGCACGTGGAAGCTTTCAAATTACAAGGTGGAAGGGGAACTGGATACGTGGAGTCTTGGAGTGATGGAGTGTTGGTGTACCGGACTGGTCGAGTATAGGGGGCGAGGCTCCCGAAAGACTTGAAATCGTTAACCGAAGAGATTGGCTTGCCGGCGCTATTTGGTTGGCGAGGCTGAAGCGCGCGCCCAGCCGCGGCCTGGGTGTGTGATCACGATATGATTCCGCCGCTCCAAAGCTCTATGGTTTTACCACTTAATCGATGGCCCATGCGCAACGCCCGGCTCGCCAGGCGAATTGGCCTCGCTAATGAAAGAGCATCGAAAGCCGTCATGCCTTCGTTTACGCATCCAGCTCTTTCGGGAACCTCGTCCTACCAAAGCCCCGTCACCCCATCACTCCACTACTTCAGCACTCCGCTCGTTTTCCGGCCGGTTGAGGCCGGACTGTTTTTCCAAGAAGATTGTGACCAGAGCAATATCGGCGGGCGTGATCCCGCTGATACGCCCCGCCTGGCCCAAGGTTGCAGGCCGGATCTTCAACAGCTTTTGACGCGCCTCGGCTCTCAGGCCAGCGATCTGATCATAGTTCAATTCGGGAGGAAGAAATCGCGACTCGGCGCGTTGGGCTTTTGCGATCGCACCTTCCTGCCGTCGAATGTAGCCCTCATATTTGGCATCGGTTTCGACCTGCTCCCAGATGTGGCGGCTATACTTGGTAATCAAGCCCGGAGGGACATCGTCGCAATCGAACTCGGGCCGCCTGAGCAGTTGATCGAGACGTTGTCCGTCTAAACGAACCAAGGCGGCCTCCCGCTTAGCGCCCTCGATCTGTTGCTGCTTGGCTTCGACCTGGCTCCAGCGTTCGCCGGTGATCAAACCTGCATCGTAACCCTTTCGGGCCAGTCTGAGATCGGCGTTATCCTGACGAAGCAACAACCGGTATTCAGCCCGGCTGGTGAACATCCGATACGGCTCTTGAGTTCCCTTGGTAACCAGATCATCGATCAAAACACCAATGTATGCCTCTTCCCGGCCAAGGATAAATGGGTCCTTACCTTGCAGACGAAACGCCGCATTTGTTCCTGCAATCAGCCCTTGGGCTGCTGCTTCCTCATATCCTGAGGTCCCATTGATCTGGCCGGCAAAATAGAGACCGGGGATCAGCTTCGTTTCCAACGTGACCCGGAGCTGAGTTGGGGGACAAAAATCGTATTCGACCGCGTAACCGGGGCGGACAATCTCGGCGTTCTCCAATCCGGGAATGGTCCGGACGAACGCATACTGCACTTCAAACGGGAGGCTGGTGGAAACCCCATTCACATAATACTCATGGGTCTGCCGGCCTTCGGGTTCGAGAAACAGCTGATGATGTTCCTTCTCGGCGAACCGGACTACCTTGTCTTCGATGGACGGGCAGTACCGAGGACCGACGCCTTCGATTTTCCCTGAATACATCGGCGACTTGTCAAGATTCCCACGAATGATCTCGTGCGTCCTGTCGGTCGTGGCGGTGATCCAGCAAGGAATTTGTTCCACGTGGAACATTCCGTCCGTCCCGCGATTCAAGGTAAAGGGGAGGCCGCCTCTGATCTCGCCATCTATATAAGAGAACCGGGGCGGCGGTTCGTCGCCATCCTGTCGCTCGCATTTGCTGAAGTCGATCGATCGTCCATTCAGCCGGCACGGGGTCCCGGTCTTGAACCGGCCGACCTCAAACCCGAGTGTCCGCAAGTCGTCACTGAGAGTTGACGGTGCGTCGCCCATGCGCCCGCCCGCAACGTTTTGCAGGCCGACGTGTAACAACCCCCGCATGAATGTTCCGGTCGTAATGACAACGCTCTTTCCCTTTAAGCGCAGACCGAGATTCGTCTCCACGCCGCAAGCACCGTCTTCATTGACCAAAATCTTCGCGACATTGCCTTGTAACAGCGCCAGACCCGGTGTCGCTTCCAGGACCGCTTTCATCCGAAATTGATACGCTTTCTTGTCGGATTGAGCTCGGGGCGCACGCACGCTCGGCCCCTTGTTCGCGTTCAGCATTCTGAACTGGATCCCGGTCGCGTCGGTATTTTCGCCCATCAATCCGCCTAACGCGTCGATTTCTCGAACCATGTGGCCCTTAGCTAGTCCTCCCACCGCGGGGTTACAAGACATCTGCCCGATCGTATCCAGGTTCTGCGTCAGCAAGAGTGTGTTGCACCCCAAGCGCGCAGCGGCCGCCGCGGCTTCGATACCCGCATGCCCCCCGCCAATTACGAGGACATCAAATTCCTGAGGATACAACCACATGAGGCCGCTATTTTGCGCCTGTTTGTGGGGCGGTGCAAATGGAGCGGGGGTAGCAGCCGGCAAGAGCGTAGCACTACGGGCGACTCCGCATCGTGCTCGGGCCCGTCCTCGTGCTCGATAAGTTCTGGGTGATACCACGGATCGTACTTGTAGGAGTCTAGATTCTAGCTCCTAGCTCCTAACCCCATGTTCCACGTGGAACATTTCCCATTCACCGAACCGATTACCCGCCCAATCCGTCCCTGAACCGGCCTTCCGCACCATTTTTCGGGCCACTTCTCTCGTTCTTCCTCACCTTTCACGTGACAACCGCCCGACTTTCCGTCAAAGTCTCCTCACGTGCTCGCCCACCATGGCTAAGTCCCTCGATGTCTCCCCTGCTAAGTCGTTCGCCGAAGAAGTCGAGATTCTCCGGAAGTCGTTCCGTGCTTGCCTC
>JAFAHI010000434.1 GCA_019237325.1 Verrucomicrobiota bacterium
CAAGAGCGGGCAGCATATCATCTACGACGATCAGAAGGGCCCCGAGGATCTCTGGCGCAAACATCAAACCTCTGCTTTTGCCCATGACATCTGGATTTACGATGTACCGACCGGCGATCACACCAAGCTCACGACTTACCCGGGTGAAGATCGAAACCCGGTCTGGGCGCCGGATGAAAACTCAATCTTTTATCTGTCCGAACAAAGCGGATCGTTCAACGTCTGGCATTTACCGCTCAACCACGGACAAGCCGGCACTCCTCAGCAAGTTACCAAGTTCGACAAGAATCCGGTCCGATTCTTGACCATTTCACGCGGTGGGGACCTTTGTTTCGGCTTCAATGGCGAGATTTATCTTTTGCCGGTCGGTGCGACTCAACCGGTTAAAGTGGCGATCCGGATCGCGCTTGCGGACAACAGCGCAGAAACCAGGACCGTCCCAATGATGGACGGAGCGACGGAAATGGTGGTCAGCCCAAACGGCAAAGAGATCGCTTTTGTCGTGAGGGGCGATATCTACGTCGCCGGGATCGAGCACGGTGATACGAAACGGATCACGAATAACCCTGTTCAGGCTCGAAACCTCAACTTCAGTCCCGACGGCCGGAAGTTGGTCTTCGCTGCTGAATACAACAACATCTGGAGCCTTTACGAAGCCTCCATTGCTCAGCCTAAAGAAAAGGAACCTTATTTCTCCCTTTCGACCGTCGTCGATGTTCACCCGATCCTGGAGAACGGTCAGGAGAACTTCCTGCCAAAATATTCTCCGGACGGCAAAGAACTCGCCTATCTGGAAAACCGGACCACTCTCAAAGTTCTGAATCTGGAGAGCAAACAAACCCGGCTCATCCTGACCGGCAAAAATAACTATTCCTACGAGGATGGAGACCAATGGTTTGATTGGTCTCCGGACGGGAAGTGGTTCTTAGTCACGATCATCCAACCGGAACGCTGGTCGAATGAAGTTGGCCTGGTAGATGCCGGCGGCCACCAGCAAATCACCTATCTAACCAAGAGCGGTTTTCGGAGTGAGAACCCTATCTGGTCCACGGAAGGGAAAACCATGATTTGGGCGAATGACAAATTCGGGCTTCATGGCGTCGGCTACGGCGGTAGCAGCCAAGTCGACGTTTTCGAAATGTTTTTCACCCAGGCGGCTTTCGATCGATTCAATCTTTCTCCGGCCGAATACGAAGCGGTAAAGGCGCGCGAAGACGAAGAAAAGAAGAAAGAAGGCGAGAAATCGAAAGAAGCCAAAGAACAACGTAGCCCTTCACCACAAAGCAGCGCTTCACCGCAATCTAGCGCCTCGCCACAAAGCAGCACTTCGCCTCAAACAAGCGCTTCAGACCAAGCTAGCCCGTCGCCGCAAGGTAGCGCTTCACCACAAAAGAAGGAAGAGACTCCCAAGATTGAGCCGATCAAAATCGATCTGACTAACATCGAAGATCGAACCGCACGCTTGACCCTGGCATCCGCGCGATTAGCGGACTTTGTTTTGACCAAAGACGGCGAACAACTGGTTTACCTGGCCAAAGGCGACAAAGGTTATGATCTCTGGTTACTCAAGCCACGCACGAAAGATCTAAAACGATTAGGCCAGTTTGAAGCGCCGGACATCGAGCAGTTCGGACCAAGGTTCCCGATCGAGCTAGCCCTCGATAAAGAAGAGAAAAATGTCTTTGTCCTCGCGAACGGGCATATCACCAAAGTGGACCTTGCTTCCGGCAAAACTGAACCGGTGAAATTCACCGCTGAGAAAGAGCTCAATCGGGCGGCGGAACGCGCCGACCTCTTTGAGCATATGTGGCGGCTGGACAAGGAGAAATTCTACGTATCCGACATGGGTGGCGTGGATTGGGATTACTACAAAAAGGTTTACGCCAAATTCCTTCCCTACATCACCAACAATCGAGATTTCGCCGAGATGATGAGTGAAATGCTGGGAGAATTGAATGCGAGCCACACTGGTTGCCGATATCTTGCACAAGGAGGCGATCAAACCGCTTCGTTGGGTGCATTCTTTGATCTGGGGTACAAAGGCGCCGGAATCAAGATCTTGGAGATTATCGAAAAAGGTCCCTTAGTGGCCGCCAGCGAGATTCAAGCCGGGATGATTGTCGAGAAGATCGACGGGGTAACCATCACCCCCGGGATGGACATAAGTCCGCTCTTAAACCTGAAAGCCGGGAAACCGACTCTTCTCAGTATTTTTGATCCGGCTAAAAACAGCAGGTTCGACGTCGCGATCAAGCCGGTTAGCCAAGCGGAGCTGATCAACCTCCTATACGATCGTTGGGTCAAACGGAGGCGAGAATTAGTGCATCGTCTCAGCAACGACACGATCGGTTATGTCCATGTCCGCGGAATGAACGATGAAAGCTATCGCGAAACGTATTCAGATGCGCTGGGTCGCGAAGAGACCAAGAAGGGCTTAATCGTTGACACCCGTTACAACTTTGGAGGTAACCTGCATGACCAACTGACGACATTCCTTTCGGGTAAACCGTACCTGAAGCTTTTCCCGCGCGGCCAGTTTTTGGGCTGGGAACCACGTAGCAAATGGTCCCGGAAAAGCGTGATTATCGCGAACGAAGGTAATTACTCCGACGGTATGCTGTTCCCGTGGGTCTATAAGCACTTCAACATCGGCAAATTCATCGGTATGCCGGTACCGGGCACCGGCACCTCCGTCTGGTGGGAGTTTCAGCAGGATCCGAGTCTCTTGTTCGGGATCCCGGAAGTCGGCATCGTGGACGAGCAAGGCAACTACATGGAAAAAACCCAGGTCGAGCCCGATATAGAAGTCATGAACGATCCCAAGAGCGTAGCCGAGGGCCGCGATCCCCAGATTGAGCGGGCCGTAGGTGAGCTCATGAGCGAGAAGTGAGACGTGAGAGGTGAGAAGTGAGAGGTTGCGGTCGGCGCCGTGGAGCGCTGCCTCGCTTGCGAGGCCGACCGCCCGTGACGTTGCTGGTGCTTGCAGTTTTGAGCGTCCGCTCGGAATGCATCCTCCACCGGCTCGTACCCCCTAGCGGCCCGTTCGTTTCTCAAAAATTTGCGGTTGAAGCCCCCCCGGTTTAGTTCTAGAGTCACCACCTTTTCCGAGGAGTTATAGCTCAATTGGTTAGAGCGCCGCCCTGTCACGGCGGAGGTTGCGGGTTCGAGCCCCGTTAACTCCGGATGCTCTTTCTTAAAAGGAAGAGCCAACATGCCAAAGCGATTCCCTCTCCTTGCGCTCTTTCTGAGTTGGTTGCTGGTGGTCGACGCGTCAGCCGGCAATATCGAAGTCGCCAGGGTGCCCATGCCACAGCTTGCCCCGCTCCAATGGGAATTGCTGCGCCAGCAACAGGGCGGCCACTATCAGCCGCTCCGTATCGATGTCAATCTCACCATCAGGTATGGAAAGATCTATGGCGTCCGCGTTCGCCGTGGAACTGGTCACGATGATATCGACAGGACGATCGTGAAGTGGATCGAGGCCAACTGGACAACCTACCCTTGGTTCGCCGGCGGAGACGGCTTCGTGATTTCTATGAATGTCGATCCCGCCATTAGGCGGGTGGTATTTAGGAGGAGCTGAACAAAACAGGAGCTAGGAGGGAAAATGTGAAAAGTGAAAGGTGACAGGTGAAAGGTTCAGAAGCCTACGCGGCGCCGGCCCCCTCCTAGCTCCTGCCTTTTGCCGTCGCACGTTGTTGAGTATATTTGGAACGCCATGAAAAAGAGGCTCTTACTGCTCTCAGTTTCTCTGCTTTCCCTGAGTTTTACATCAGCTGCGCTGGCTGAAGAGGTCGTGATCGGCCGGGTTCCGATGCCGGTACTCAATTCATCCGAGTGGGCAATGATCCGCCAACAGCAAGGCCGTAACTTGCAAATCATTCCCGTGGACGTGAATCTCGCGGTCGACCACGGAGTTGTGTACGCGGTTAGTATCCGTCACGGAAGTGGCTACCCCGAGATCGATAACACGATCGTAAGATGGATCTCCAACAATTGGAGAACCGATAATTGGTTCAGAGGCGGCGATTCTTATGTGGTATCTCTAGACGTAGACCCCGTCCTTCACCACGTCGTCTTCCGGAACAATGACGGCAACGTACGAAACAGCTTTCCTATCATCGAGACACTGCGAGCTGACGTCATCTCGATAGTAAGGGGAAGCTGAGCCCGGTAGCAGAACGCTGCGAACATAGATCGCTCTTCCCCTCCGTTGATAACGAAGTAATCAGTAATCAGTGTGTCAGTAATCAGTGAATCACTGGTGCCCCAGCCTCCGAACTGATTACTGATTACTGATTACTTCCAAGACCGGAGCCACAGATAATCGCCCGGCCGGAACGCTCTACTACTTCTTAGCAGTTTCCTTCTCCGCCAGAGCCGGTTTCTCTTCCACCACCGGCTGATCGACCCACTCGACAAAGGCCATGGGCGCTGAATCGCTAAGGCGCGGTCCGAGCTTGATGATGCGCACGTAGCCACCCTGTCGAGAGCCGCTTCTAGGGGCTACGTCCGCAAACAGCTTGCGAACTGCTTCTTTTTGTCTCAAGAAGGCGAAAGCCAGCCGCCGGGCATGCAGATCGTTCCGTTTTCCCAGAGTAACCATTCTCTCGGCAAAAGGCCGGACCGCCTTGGCCTTCGCCAATGTCGTCCGAATCCGGCTATGCTCGATGAGGCTGCAGACCTGGTTGGCCAGCAGCAAATTCCGATGCTCGGACTTGCGGCCGAGCTTAATCGTCTTCTTCGTGTGTCGCATATTAAGCTAGAGCGTGACGAGCTTGCCGTCATCGTTTCGGTCCATGCTCGAGGTCGGCTCCACCAACCCCGATTCGAACTTCATCCCTAGGCTAAGCCCAAGCTGTTGTAACTTTTCTTTGATCTCGTTAAGAGATTTCTTTCCGAAATTTCGGTACTTCAGCATTTCAGCCTCGGTCTTCATCGCCAGTTGGCCGACCGTGGTGATATTGGCGTTGTTCAAGCAATTAGCAGCCCGAACCGAGAGTTCGATCTCGTTCACGCTCATATTGAGCAGCTTCTTCAGCCGGGTATTTTCCTGGCTGGTCTCTTCCGTGGTCTGATCAAACTCGACCTGGCTATCATCGTAGTTGACGAACACGTCGAGGTGATGCCGCAAAATCGCCGAAGCTTGTAGCAAGGCATCGTCCGGCGTAATCCGGCCATCGGTCCAAACCTCTAAGAGCAGTTTGTCGTAGTCCGTTCGTTGGCCAACTCGCGTGTTTTCGACCGCATACTTCACCCGAGTAACCGGCGAAAAAATCGAATCGATCGGGATCACCCCAATCGGTGTATCCGGGCGCTTGTTCTCGTCTCCGGTAAAGAACCCGCGTCCTACCTTGACGTCGAACTCAGCTTCGAACTTTTGCTTCTTATCCAGAGTGCAGATGATCTGGTCGGTATTAAGAACCTCAATCCCGGTCACCGTCTGAATTTCACCGGCCGTAATCGGGCCTTCTTTGTTGACGGTCAGGCTGACGGTTCTGGGTTCGTGATCGACCGCCTTGAATTTCACTTTCTTGAGGTTGAGCACGATATCGGTCACGTCCTCAACGACTCCGGGGAGCGAAGCGAACTCGTGTTCTGCTCCAAAAATTCGGATGCTGGTAATGGCAGCTCCTTCTAATGACGAAAGTAGGACTCGCCGAAGAGAGTTACCAACGGTATGACCATAACCGGCCTCAAAAGGCTCGGCGATGAACTTTGCGTAAGTTTCGGTTGCGGTGGCCTCATCTTTAGTGAGGCTCTTGGGCATCTCGAAACGTCCAAGACGAACTGGCATATCTTTTAATTCTATTAACCGGGTTACCCCTGGCGCGTGCGGTTCCCAACGCTCTGCTGGAAACCCAGGGACCTACGGTCATTAAGTTGCTCGCGCGGAGCGAGGAACCAACACTAAGCGTCCCGCTTTGTCAAATGGGGGGAGAAAACCCAAAAAACAACCGCAGATGGACTCAGATTAACGCAGATAAAGAGGCAAACCGCGAATGGACGCGAATAGGCACGAATAAGGGCGGATCGTTCCCCGGTAGCGGTGACTGTCCCTTTGGACTCACCGTCTTGAAAGGCCGCCGATTGCATCGGAGGGATGAAGCGCCTCTTTACTAAACGCGCACTCGCCATCTGAGCGCTCGGATGGCGACTGCGCGTGCGGACTACCAAAACCTGTCGCTCCGAACCAACGGTCGGGTGGGCACATCATGAATCCTCATGGACAGTCGCCGCGTCCATTTGCGGTTCAGTTCTTCATCTGCGTCCATCTGCGGTTGGTTTTTTTGGTGTTTCATGTTTGGTTTCAATCACTCCGATGGCCCTCCACGAAGTTTTTGTCTATGACGCCCTGCGTACCCCTCGGACACGGGGGAAGCCCACCGGCGGCTTGCATGTCCTGACTCCGGTTTCCCTGGTAACAGCTCTCCTTACGGAACTGCGTAAACGTTACCCAGGCATCGAGTCTAAAGTCGACGAAGTGATTCTTGGCTGTTGCGAACAACTCAACGACCAAGGCGGGAACCTGGCGAGATCTGGAGCACTCGCAGCCGGTTTCCCGAACCATGTCCCAGGGCTGATGGTCTCCCGGTTCTGCGGATCAGCGTTGGACGCAGTCAACACGGGTGCGGCTAAGGTGATGGCCGGCCAAGCCGATCTTGTCGTCGTTGGCGGCGTCGAGATGTTGTCGCTTTTTACAATTTTCGGCTCCGGAGGTCCGATGATCTTAGACCCTGAATTTAAAGATCAGGTCCCACCGGTACCGCAGGGAATCTCTGCAGATTTGATCGCCACCCTCCAAGGCTACAGCCGGCGAGATGTGGATAGTTTCGCCGCCGCATCTCAACAACGAGCGGATACGGCGTGGAAAAACGGTTGGTTTTCCAGATCAATTGTTCCGGTCGAGACTAGCGAAGGAACGGTGACCCGCGACGAATTGGTCAGAGAAAATGTAACCGCCGACAGTTTGAGCAAGCTCACTCCGTCCTTCGCCAAACTCGGCGCAGAAGGTTACGAAGACCTGGTACGCCTGCGTTACCCCCAGGTCAGCCGGGTCAATTACGTGCATCATGCTGGTAACTCTTCCGGCATCGCCGACGGAGCTGGGATCGTTCTGCTCGGGAACCAAGAAGTTGGGCAGACCTTCAACCTGCAGCCGCGGGCTCGCATCCTATCGACGGCGAGCGCCGGGGATGAGCCCTGCATCATGCTCACTGCCCCAGCTGAAGCTACCCGTCGGGCCTTGCGCCGGCTTGATCTTAAATTTTCGGACATCGATTTGTACGAGGTCAACGAGGCCTTTGCCTCGGTCGTTCTCTACTTCATGGAAAAAACAAAAGTGCCGCATGACAAAGTGAACGTCGCCGGTGGCTCCATCGCCATGGGACATCCAGTGGGCGCGACGGGGGCAATGTTGGTGGGGACCTTGGTGGATGAGTTGCAGCGACGCCAACTCCAGCGAGGCGCAGTCACCATGTGTACCGGACTCGGTATGGGAGTCACCACTATCTTGGAAACCTGTCCATGATCGAGGTTATTCCGTTCCCGGCCCACCCTTCCGCCTCGTTTGCGACCCAGCTGAAAGGCGCGGCCGAAAACCCGAAAATCGAGGGTATCATCATTGAATTTTCTGGCGCCGGCCCGGCACCCGATGAGGAGCTCAAGCTATTGCTGCGCGACGATGACGTGATCGATTCGCTGCGAGACACGCTCCGCTCATTAGAAACTCAACCGAAGCCGTCAGTCGCTGTAATCCACCAATCTTTAGACGGATTAGCTTTCGAGGTCGCTTTGGCCTGTCATAAGCGCATCGTTTCAAATCCTGACATCACTTTTCACTGGCCATGGTTCGAGCTCGGCTTGTTGCCGGCGCTTGGGACCGTACGCCGACTTTCTCATATCGCCGGCCTTGAAAAGGCGGTTCAAGTTTTGCTGTTCGGAACGCGCATATCCCACGGAGAGACCGATTTCAGGCATGATCCGACGGAAATCAGCGCTAACGGACGCGAAACTGTCGAACATTGGATCAGACACCATCCAAAGCCGGTTCAGCCGTGGGATGAAACTGACATCACGCGTTCGCCGCTCTTCAGTCAGACCCTCGCCAATCGCGATATACTGCAGCGCGCATATATCCAATTGCGGAAACGAACTCCTGCCGACGACGGCGCCGGCAGTTTGCTACTCCAAGCTTTTCATGACGGTTTAGAACGCTCGTTCGCTGGTGCTCTCCGCATAGAACGAGCCTCCTATCAAAAGGCGCGCGGCTTGATATCAACGCAGAATCGGATCTACGTCCAACACGAACTGAGGCAGCGAGCAATCGGACGCGCCGCGAGTCAGACCAATTCGGTTGACGTGGTTGGCGTCTTAGGCGCGGGTCTGATGGGGACCGGGATCGCGCTTAGCGCGTTGATGGCCGGGCGCAAAGTGATTCTATTCGAAATCGACGCCGAGGCAGCCAAGCGATCCTCTGCCCGGATCGAGAAGGTACTGGGCCGGCAGCCCGCCGATCCGCTCTCGCAGCTCCAGGTCACGCCACAACTGGGAGATCTGTCGCGCTGCGATTTCGTCATCGAAGCCGTGTTTGAGCGGTTTGATGTGAAAACCGACCTCTTGAAAAGGGTGAGTTCGATTGTGTCGAATGAAGCAATCATCGCCTCAAACACCACCACCTTTCCGATCTCTGAATTAGCGACTGCAGTTCCAGACCCGGGTCAGTTCATCGGCACTCATTTCTTTGCTCCAGTTGAGCAAATGGAGCTTTTGGAAATCATCCTCGGGCGCCAGACAAGGGATGCGACGGTGAACAAAGCTTTGGCGTTAGCCCAAGCGCTTCGCAAAACCCCAGTCGTTGTCAGAGACGGGCCCGGTTTCTACACCAGCAGGGTAGTCATGGCCTATGTCCAAGAGGCGCTCTTCATGCTGGCCGAAGGAACCAGTCCAACGTTAATCGATCAGTGTGCCCGGAACGCCGGGATGATTATCGGTCCTTTGGCCATGGCTGATCTTACTTCGCTGGAGTTGCTGGCTGACATTTTCCGAAATTTATCAAAGCACGGGCGTGGAGCGGCAGCGGACTCCGAGCGAACACTCGAGATTCTTTCTCGCTTCCTTTCCGCAGGCCGCAAAGGGCGAAAATCCGGCTCGGGCATCTACGATTACCCAGTGCCGGGCGAACGGCACGAATGGCAGGGACTGACAGATTGGTTCCCGCGGTCGCCACAATCTGACCCCGAAATCGTCAACCGGCTCTTCTACATCCAGACCGTGGAAACTCTGCGCACGCTGAAGGAAGGCATTATCGCCGAGCCCGAAAGCGCGGATCTGGCCTCCGTATTGGGATGGCGATATCCGGTCTTCCGAGGTGGCCCGATGCGATATCTGGAAAACACGGGAACAGAGCGATTCGAAGCAACTCGCCAAGGTCTAGAAAAGAAATTCGGACGGCGATTTGCGTTGCCCTAGGATTCTTGGATATCCAAGAATCCTGTACGGGCCAAAAAGTCGCGACAGTGTCACCAATATAGCCTCCAAACGATTGACTAGAAATCACTAAAAATACGGCTTTTACCCTCGAGGTTTTGCTCCAAGTTACAGATTTTCGTCGAGAATCCGAGGGCGGACAGATATATTGACCATTAGATAATGATTCAAAGAGATTACCTGATCGTTGGAGGGGGGATCGGGGCGGCGAGTGCTTGCAACGCGCTGCGTCAATATGACCCAAAGGGTGCAGTAACTTTAGTCAGTAATGAGGCGTTTCTGCCCTACAATCGCCCGGAACTCTCAAAATCTGTACTAAAGAATGGATCCCCTTCGGTCGAAAAGCTCGCCGACCATGCCGAGGATTGGTACCGAAAGCGAAATATCGAGCTGCGGTTAGGCACCGTCGTGCGGGAATTCAATATCGAACGGCGGCTGGCAGTCATGGAGAACGGTCAAGCAATCGAATTTCGAAAAGCCTGTTTGGCCACGGGAAGCCGCCCCAGGAGACCTCAAGTTGCCGGGGCTACCTTAGGCAACGTCGTCTACCTCCGTACTTATCGCGACGTGCTGGCAGTTCGCGAAATTCTGGCTTCGGAAAAACACGTAGTTGTCGTCGGATCAGGCTATCTGGGAGCCGAGGTAACCTCTTCGCTCATCGGCTCGGGCGCGAAATTGACGTTACTTAGTAGGGACAAATTTGTCTGGCAAGATCTGCTCGATCCTGAGACTGCACGATGGTTGACCGATCTCTTCGCAGAAGCCGGCGTTCAACTGATGCTGAACGAGAATCTCAACGGGTTCGAAGGCAAGACCGTCGTTCGGAACATTCAGACCAAGAGCGGTGTCCGTTTTCCAGCCGGACTCGCGATCGTCGTCATCGGCACGGAACCGAATCTACAATTAGTCTTAAACACTCCGCTTAGCAGCCCGGGCGGATGTCCGGTGAACGAATATCTGGAGAGCGACGAAAAGGGCATCTATGCAGTCGGCGATATTGCCCTTTATCCCGATCGTATTTTTGGAGGTGCCCGACGCGAGACCAGTGGCGAGATGGCCAAGCTTCAGGGAGCCATTGCAGGTGCGAACATGACCGGACGAAAACGCCAAAAATTCGACGTCATCCCGGTTTCATCCGCGGTTGTGCTGGGGATGCATTTCGATCTAGTGGGTGACTTTACGCTGCCTCATCTCGACGGCGAGATCGAAGGCTCCCGTGAGAAAATGAATTTTATCGCCCGTCATCGCCGAGGTGAAACGTTGGTTGCAGCTGTGTTGTGTAATCGGAAGCCAGACGAAGTTCATAAGCTTCAGGAGGAAATCCGGGTCAGCATGGCGAACAGGCTTAAGAAATAGCGCCGTGATCGCCGGGAACGCCGGGAACGAGCCTGAACGGACACAAAGCCTGGAGGGGAGCCGCTTTGGCGCGTGCTGCAAGGACCCCGCGAGATTCTCCCCAGCGCTCGCCCGGCCTTAAATGGTACGAAGCAGGCGGCTCCCGGAAACGACCCAGCGTACGGCAGCTCTATCGGCTGAACGGAACCAATGAACGTTGCGGAGGGCGCGCTGGGCAAGAACAACGTCCTGGCTACGTTCGCGGGAGCCGCCCGTTTAACACGCATCCTGGCGGTATTCGCGCTGTGAGAAAAAGTGCCGGGTTTCTATGCGACGCGCCAAAGCGGCCCCCCTCCAGGCGCTCTTGCTCATTAGAACACCTCCGGCACGCCTTCGTGCATGATCTTGACCGCGTTCTCTAATTTGTGCCGGACGATTTCTTCCTTGAGCCTTTGAACGGGCTCTTCCACGGGTTCGTAGCTGAGCCTGAATGAACCGTAGTGCATCGGGATCATGTACTTCGCTTTTAGCTCCTTGAAGGCTCTGACCGCCTGTTCCGGATTCATGTGCACTTCGCGTTTGCTGGGAGGTTCGTAGGCGCCGATCGGCAAAAGCGCGATCTCGGTCGGCAAACTTTCTCCGATCTCACTAAAACCGTCGAAATAAGCGCTATCGCCGCAGTGAAAAATCGAGCGTGACCCCAGGCGGAGATGAAAGCCGCCAAACCCTCGATACCGATCGTGTAAAATTCTAGCTCCCCAATGAAGGCACGGGGTAAGGGTTACGTGAATATCTCCGACCGAAAGCGATTCCCACGGTCTCATCTCGTGCACCCGGTTAAACCCAAGCCCTTCGACCAGCGTGCCGACGCCTTCCGGGACGATAATCGGCTGGGCAGCGGCGACTTTGCGCAAGGTTCTCCGGTCTAAATGATCAAAGTGCGCATGAGTCACTAAAACCAGATCGATATCAGGAAGATGATCCAACCGGACCCCTGGATGCCGGATCCTTTTGATCACCTTCAGCCAGAGAGACCAGATCGGATCGATCAAAATATTCAGGCCACGCCAGGTGACCAAGAATGAGGCGTGCCCGATCCAGGTCACGCAGACTTGATCCGCCGTTAAGACTGGGAATTGGGGGCGCAAAGCGATACCTCGCCGGCGGACAAACAAAGACGGCAGATAGATCTCAGTAATGAAATTCCTGCGCAACCAACCCTTGCCCGGGCGAAGACTGACCCGCTTGCCTATTGATCTTTTAGAGACCATGCGTGTCCGTTTAGCGTTCGGCGTTTGGCGCTTGGCGTTCGGCGCGCGGCTCGTTTTTGAGCTTGATTTCAAACGCGCTGGAAACGCCTAGGAGCGCTGAAGCACATCGCTGTATCCTCCGTAGGAGGTAAATCTTTGTAGCACGCCACACTAGAAGAGCAGCTAGCTCCGTAGGAGCGGCATATCGAACCCCATCCCGTCCATCGAACAGTTGTGCGCATAAACGTTTCGCAAGCCGATCCCAATTATATTTCGCTCCTCCGGAGCTTGTCGCAAATTGGGAACCGATAACTATAGAGATTTTGCTCCTACGGAGCATGACCCCGGTCGGGGCTTGGCTGAACTCCCCATATTCGCCGTGAATCCAGCACTCAATCATCGCTTCGCGGAATGCGAAGCTCAAAACGGGGAATCCGCGAAACAAAAGGTTCACCGCCCTCACCTATACCCAAAAAAGCGCCTTCGGCGACGCTATCCTCTGCGATAACATGATAGCTGTTGTAGCTAAACTTCTCTCCAGGTTGGAGCCGAGGAAACTCACCCACAACGCCGTCCCCTTCAACGAC
>JAFAHI010000718.1 GCA_019237325.1 Verrucomicrobiota bacterium
GCCATTTGTCTCCGCTCGAGGTTCCCGACAGAGTTGCAAGCGAGATCCGAGCCTTCCTGCGTGGCTAGACTGAATGTCGAACCGCGGCAAACAAACGAATCACAGAGGGTGGCGACCCTTTCGGCCTCGCAAGCGAGGCAGCGCTCCACGGATGAGCGGGAGCTCGTCCCTACCGTGCCTATATCCGGCAGATTAACAATTCTCTTTCGTAAACCATTTCTTTGGGCAATCCCTCATGGAGATCGAGAAAAAGTTCTTCATGCCCGATCACTTCTGAGCGCCAGGCCTTTCTATCAAACTTTTGGAGTTCTTCGAAACGCTCCTTTGAAAAATCCAAGCCCGTCCAATCCAGGTCTTCGTAATTGGGCATCCAGCCGATGGGTGTTTCTTTGCCTATTGCGCGTCCTCGCGCCCGATCCACAATCCATTTTAGTATGCGCATGTTCTCGCCATACCCGGGCCAGAGGAACTTGCCCTTGTCATCCTTTCGGAACCAGTTCACGTGAAACACCCGCGGTGTCTGGCTAAGGCCTCTTTGGAACGCGATCCAGTGCCTGAAATACTCCCCCATGTTGTACCCGCAGAACGGAAGCATGGCCATGGGATCGCGCCGTACTTTGCCGACCGTGCCGGTAGCTGCTGCCGTCATTTCCGAGCCCATCGTCGCACCGATATAAACTGCGCCTGACCAATTGAAGGCCTGAAAAACCAAAGGGATCGTCGACGCTCGCCGGCCCCCAAAAATCAACGCACTGATGGGAACGCCCTCTGGTTTCTCCCAATCCGGATCGATCGTCGGACACTGCGACGCCGGCGCCGTAAAACGGGCGTTCGGGTGAGCGGCCTTTGCTCCGGTTTCTTTCGCGATTTGCGGCGTCCACTCGTTTCCCTGCCAATCGATCAGGCGAGCAGGAGGTTTTTCTGTCATCCCCTCCCACCATACGCCCCCTTCCGGAGTTAAGGCGACGTTGGTAAAGATCGTATTCTTCGCTAAAGTCGCCATCGCGTTAGGGTTCGTTTTGACAGAGGTGCCGGGTGCAACTCCAAAAAAACCGGTTTCCGGGTTAATCGCATAGAGGCGCCCATTCTGATCTGGTCTGATCCAGGCGATGTCATCCCCAACGGTCCAGACTTTCCATCCCTTCTCGGCAAAAGGCTTTGGCGGAATCAGCATCGCAAAGTTGGTCTTTCCACAAGCACTGGGAAAGGCCGCCGCAACGTAGGTTTTGTCGCCTTGCGGGTCTTCCACGCCCAGAATCAGCATGTGCTCCGCCAACCATCCCTCGTCCCGAGCAATGTTTGAAGCAATCCGCAACGCGACGCATTTCTTCCCTAGCAACGCATTCCCGCCGTAGCCCGAGCCAAAAGACCAGATCTCCCGAGTCTCTGGGAAATGAGCGATGTACTTCTCCGGGTTACAGGGCCAAGGAACATCCTTTTGCCCTCGCACCAATGGGGCCCCTACCGAATGCATACAAGGGATCACCCGTTTTTCACCCCGGTCGATCTCTTTAAACACCTGCATACCAATCCGAGCCATGATGCGCATACTGACGACCACATAGGGAGAGTCAGTGAGCTCGACCCCGATCTGTGAGATCGGCGAATCGAGCGGTCCCATGCAAAACGGCAAGACGTACATCGTTCGCCCGGCCATGCACCCCTTGAAAAGACGCTTGAGCGTTTTCTTCATCTCCAACGGAACCACCCAGTTATTGGTCGGCCCGGCCGCGTACTTTGACAGTGAACAGATGAAGGTCCGATCTTCGACCCGGGCCACGTCCGACGCGTCTGAACGCGCGTAATAGCATCCCGGCCATAAATCCTCGTTCAGTTTGATAAAGGTCCCGCTATTGACCAGTTTGGCACAAAGCTCGGCATTCTCTTCCTCAGAACCGTCAACCCAATGAATATCTCGAGGCGTGCAGAGCTCCGCCATCTTTTCGACCCAACGGATTAGATGCTTGTTCTGGCTAAGGGGCTTCGAGAGTGCTTTCATGGTAATCTCTGAATAGCTCAGTACGTAAAATCCGACGACTGCGCATCCTTTTTCTGCATCTCTGCTTCGGAAGCGATCGTGGCGAAACAGGCGAATTTATGCTTTATGATTTCACTAAGATGGCGACGATCACAAAGGACAATACACGAACTCCAATCGGCGTAGTGGTCGCCATTATCGCCATCAGCGCCGTTGCCAGCCTATTCCTTTGCTGGCTCGTCTACTATCATCCGCCGGCCGACATTGCTGGGACCCACTTGCTTTTTCTGCCTTCGCTCAACGCTCTGCTCAATGCCCTATCGGCTATCGCCCTTGTCGTCGGTTTCTGCTTCATCCGAGCAAAGCAAATCAGCCGGCATCGGATGGCGATGTTCATCGCCTTTATCTTCTCGGCGCTCTTCCTCGTTACCTACATTACCAATCACGCCCTGCATGGGGACATGCGCTTTCAAGGTCAGGGTTTCGTTCGGGTTATTTATTTTCCGCTGCTCATCTCGCACATCGGCCTCTCTGTGTTGGCGCTGCCGATGATCCTGATCACGTTCTTCCTGTCGCTCACCGGTCGTTTTCCCGCCCATCGCCGCCTGGCCCGGTTCACCTTCCCCATCTGGCTCTACGTCTCGGTAACCGGAGTCGT
>JAFAHI010000750.1 GCA_019237325.1 Verrucomicrobiota bacterium
ATAGATCAGATATTTTTCTTGTTCGACTGGAGGCGTGAAATTGACGGTTAAGACATTCGCACCGGCGGCAAGGCCGTTGAGCTGGCCGCCACCTTGGCGACGCTCCAAAGCGCTAACGCTGGGTATCAGCCAGGCCGGGTTCATGAGACGGGCGATCGCGATAAAATTGAGGGTCAACTCTACGTCACCAGCCGGAGACCCGGCTAGCGGCGTATCCGGAGCCGGAATAAAGGGAGAGCCGCTGACCATGTGAGCCCCGATATCCCGGGCGAGCTCCAGGTCGTCGGCAAGACTTTCGACTAATTGCCCCGGCAACCCAACAATTGCACCGGTTCCAACCTTGAACCCCATGCGAACTAACGTTCGCAAACAGTGGACCCTTTCCTCGAACGGCGAATGCCGCATCCGTTCATTCAGAGCAGGATCGCTGGTCTCATGCTTCAAGATGTAACTGGTTGCACCCTGCTTTTTGAGAAACTCGAATTCGGCGTCGGTCTTGTTGCCAAGACAAAGTAAAAGCTCAACGGGACTATCAAACCGTGCCTGGATCTCGGGCATCAGTTCGCCAACTAATCGCGTGGTTTTTCCGACTTCACCAGCTTGGAAAAAGACGATGTTAATACCGGCTGATTTAATCTCGGCCACCACCTCCAGTATCTGCTCAGGGGTGAGCTGGAAAATCGTGTTCTGTTTCGTATTATCTCGCCGCATCGGGCAGAATTCGCAGTTCACGCGGCAGAGATTTGTAACCTCGATCAAACCCCTGACGACCACGCGGCGGCCGTAGATCTGTTCGCGGGCAGATCGAGCAGCAGCAAACAGCGACTCCTGCTCCGTCCCACTGACCTGTAGCCAACGAACAATGGCATCTCGATCCCAAAATAAATCGGGGTCGCTGAGCTCCGCCGCATCTACTTGTTGACGACCGTTTCCAGACTGCCCTGCAAACGCTACCGTGTCATTAAACATCGCCGTTGATTCTACTCTTCGAGAGATATGTTAGGAAACTGCTAAGGCCGACTTGTCTGTTGCTGCGTAAGGATCCGTGTCCAGATAGGGATTGAGCGGACCATCAGCGTACTCCTGGCGCGGATACGGAATGTAATCATCTGAATGAAATTGTTGGGCGACTTCGTCGGCGAAGAATGTACCCAGCGGGGTTAGCCCGAGACTGACCTCATCTTCTCGCAATAAGCCGTACGCCTTGAGTCGCTCGATCTTTGGCCGAAAGACGTTTTCAATCGACTCTCCATTGGTCGCCGCCGTGAAAGTGCTCTTGTACACGTCTCGATTCTTAATCGGTAACACAATCGCCCAGCGCAATTGCTGATCTCTATCCCGCTTCAGGCCGCGGTTTAGCGGCATTCTGCCTTCCTCAATATGTTGGTAGTACTCACCGAAGGTCTGACTGTTCAAAACGAAACGATCCCGCAAGCTGCTGAACGCGGTCAGACCAAAGCCGACCTCATCATAGAGTTTGCAACATTGGTTTTCCGCATAGCAGGAGAAATGTTGCCGCTCTTTGGTATAAACTCGCCGCAGATTCTCGTGGTATCCATTTTCAGCCAGGATATCGATGGCGAGCTGCTTCATAATGATCTGCTCTTCGTGAGGAACAGCTTCATCCGGGCGTTTATTAAGATAGTTCTTAATAGGGCCCTGATAGTCGCCGTAAGCTTCTACCTTCAGCCGATAAAGCTGGATCTCTTCAGTGCCCAAAGTGACCGCCTCTCGCATCACGTCCACCCAATTTTCCAGGGTCTCGCCCGGGTGACCAAAAATGAATTCGATGTTCACCTGATACCCATGTTCCTGGGAGTTCCTTATCGCTTCTAGTGCGACCGCTTTGTCATGCGGCCGGTTCATTATCTGCAAGACGCGCTCATCCAGGGATTGGATCCCGAGCGTCAAACGATTTGAACCGTAATCTCGCAGGATCTTCAGCCGTTCCAAGCCGACCGGACCAACCAAGGTCGAAGGATCAACGTCCCAGTTAAATTGATCGCACTCCGACATATCGAGACGTTTGGTGAAGAAATCCAGGAACCGCTTCAATTGCGCCGGGCTAAGATAGGAAGGCGTCCCGCCACCGATAAGAATGGATCGAACCTTGATCCGATCAACCCCTAGACGCCGCATGTAAATATCCATTTCTTTCTCCATCGCGCCCAGATATTGATCCATCTCCGCTTCCTTTTTACCGAGCATCACCGGGTAATGGCAGAAGATGCAGCGCTGCTTGCAGAACGGGATATGTGCATACACATCCAATTTCCCATCGACGGGCAATGAATAATCCTCGAACAGCTTATTTTCATCCACTTCGTCGTACATCGTGATCGGCGGATAATGGACGGAGGGAAAAAAGTCACCGCTTCGACAAATTAAGCCTTCCTCCCGGAACCGATTGAAGTCAGCGACTCTGCTTA
>JAFAHI010000060.1 GCA_019237325.1 Verrucomicrobiota bacterium
AGATTGGTGGGGCGAGGCTCCCGAACGGCCGCTAGGCTTTCCAGAAATCCTCGACGTGTGCTTCCTTTGCATCTGATCGAAGCCCAAAACCCGCCGAGCCGTTGGCCGAGCGTGTGCCAAGTCTGCAGACTCCCAAATTGCCCAAAAAAATTGAGATAAAATAGCTGCCGAACGTTAGTCCCAACGGCTCGGCGAGTCAGCTGGCCTAACAGCGTCAGGTTCCACTCCAAGCTCTGGCCTCTGTTGTTTGCTTCTCGGTCGTTCGGGAGCCTCGCCCCACCAAATATGGGCTCAGTCTCACCAAGCATGGGCTCTGCCCCATCAAATATGTCCGACACTTTCATCATTTTTGTTGGGCAGCCGGTGAAGCGCTAGCAGCAGGCGACCCTCCAGGCGCCGGTTTATTCGACGCTTGCTTTTCGGACCCTCCGGCTTTAGCGACGTCTTTGCCCGGCAACTTCATGATTTCTGCGTAAGTCCATTGTTCCTTCCGATCCTTAAATTCGTCGCGCACCTGTTTTATTGCTTCAGGCGGGATCGGCGGCGCACTGTTGCCCCAATCGGAACGTTCATAGGTCAGGATGGCAGAAAGTTGGGCATCCGTGTATTGCCCTTCCCAGGCCTGCATGGAATTATTAACATTCTCTCCCTTTATGGTTACGGGCCCTTGTAGTCCCTTCAGCACAATCGCGATGTAACGATTGGTGGCCTCACCCAACACGATCTCAGAACCGGCCAACGGCGGATACTGACCAGGTAAACCCTGCCCGGTTGCTTGATGGCAGGTGACGCAATTCTGCGAGAAGAGCGCTTTTCCTACCACTTTCGGATCGGGAGCAGACTGAGGCCCTAAGTTGAGTGGACCGAACTTCGGCAAATAATCGAATACATCGGCGCTAAAACCTCCGCTGTAAGAGAAGAGATACGCGCCCGACCAGAATAAGCCGAAGAAAATCACGCCTATTAACCACCGCGGGACCACTCCGTCTCCCACCAAAGGCACCCCTGGGTCGTTTATCGCCGTTTCGCTCTCTTCCCGCGTGCGCGGGACCGCGTCGCTCATTTCGGGCGTCTCCGAGTGTTCTTCGTGCGAGCTCATTCTTGGGGGGCCGGTGCTTCCGGCAAGGCATAATCCCGCTTCAGTGAAAGTAGATAAGCCACCAGTGCTTCCGCTTCCGCCGTGGGCACAATTTCATGACCCGGTCGCGGCGCGTCCGCTCCTTCCAGCTTCAACGCGTTTTGTGCCGGTTGACCCGCAATGGCTTGGTCCTGGAATAGCCACCGATAAGCAGGCATCGTTGTGTCCGGGTTGAATAATCGCGGATCATAAAGGTATCGATAAAACCATTGCGCATCCTTTTGCCGGAGGCCGATATTAGTCAGGTCAGGACCGAATCGGGAAACCCCCAAGAAAACCTGACCATCCTTCATATAATCGCGAGCAACCGTTCGGCGTTTACCCCATTCACGATCGATATCGGCCCCCTCGCTCTTGTCCCGAACAAATTGCGAGTGACAGGAGACACAACCGTTGGCGGCATATACGCGGTAACCTTGTTGCGCTGCGCCAGGTAAATCCGGAGGAGCGACCTCTTTCGTGTTCGGATCGACATTTTCCTTCAGCGAAGCGAATGAGAGATACGGGTAGACGGCTAACCCCCACCATGAGAATCCGAACAGGACAAACACACCGCCGATGATCTTACTTAACCGATTCACGCGAGTGACACCTCCTCATTGATCACGGGTTCGGGAGCTTCCTCAGAATCTGGCGCCCAAGCGGGATTCACAAAAACGGTCAGGAACGAGCCCACACCTAGCAAAGCGGCGACTCCGATAAAAATACCGGCCAGCTCGTAGCCGAGCAGAAATGGTTTAGTCAGATCGATCACGGCAGCAAACGGGACCTTGGGATCCATCAAGCCAAATCCTTGAATCACACCGGCAATGGTTAGATCGAAGACCAGCGTTCCCAGTGCGATAATAGAAAACCAGAAGTGCCATTGGATCAGTCTTGTGTACTTCCAGGAGCGGCCGACCAAACGCGGCAGAACATAATAAATCGCTCCGAAACAGACCAAGCTCACAAACCCGATTAGAAAGAGGTCGGTGCGGGCGGTAATGGCCCAGGTAAACTCCAGGATCCGGTTTACTGATCGGAAAGTGGTGATGGCGTTCCAAATGCTCGCCAAACCAAAAACCATACCGCCGGTCACGAGAAATCGCAGAGCAAGGTTCGGTTTAATCAGATCAAACGAACCTTTCATGGTCAGGTGAAGGTTGGTGGCGAACGCCAAGACCGGTACAACTAGCAAGACATTGGCGACAACGCTGGCGGTCTGATTCCAGGCTGGGAGCGGTGCGCCGAGGATCTGCGCGATTCCGGTCCAACCGCCGAATCCGACAATTCCCCAAAAGCTGATGGTGGCTAGCTTGGCGCTGTAAAGGGGGCGCCCAATCATCAAAGGCACAAAATGATAAACGATCCCGACACCCAGCGGGGTCAGCCACAGACTGATGAGACAGCCAAAGTACCACCAGTGAATCGCGGGTTCAGCCATGCCGCCGATTTTGCAGAATAGCAGAAAACCGTTGGCGCTTCCGTAGGCCCAAGCAAAGGCAATAAATGCGGTTAGTAAAAACGCCTGTGAGATATAGCCGCCTTTGCTGCGCCGGCCGAGGAACAGAGCGAAAGCCCAAACTGCCATGATGATTTCGGCCAACCAGATCGGAAACGCAGCATAGACCGGGAATTCCAACCATTCTTTCCCCGTGCTGCCGCCACCCAGCACCCCCCAAACGCCAAAGAGCAAGCCGAGATTCCAAATGATCCCAGCCAGCAATGGTAAGTAGCCTCCCGAAAACGGACTCTTAGCCATGCTGTCTAAGATCCAAATGGCCGCTCCTATCCCGATCATGGACGCCCATCCATAGACCAGCAGATCCATCGCAACCGGATAGACCCGGCCGTAGGTCAACCAGGCGACATCCGGAAAAACCAAAGGCGAAGACGGGTCAGTCGCCTGAAAAGCGGAGAATAACCAAAGCGCTGCCGCTATTAAGAGCCAGAATAGACCGGAGACAAAGAATAGCAGGATAGGACCGCGCAGGACGGAGCCGTTACCAGCTGCAACGCGATTTAGTTGAAGGCCTGCTGTTTGGTTAGGAACAGACATATCCTTGGTGTGAGAGGTGAGAAGTGAGAGGTGAGAGGTGAGAGGCGGCTCTCGCACCAGCGCCTCGGCATATCGAATCGGTTATCCTCATCGTTTCAAAATTCATCTTACTGGCCGGTCGGTGACGCGGAGGCGTTCGGTGTTGCCGTCGGCTCCGGACTCGCATTCTGCTCCGGACTTGCACTAGATTGAGGACTTGCACTCGGCTCCGGACTCGAACTGGGTGAGCTAGCTGGTGACGGTGCTGGCGTGGTACTCGCAGAAGGCGCGGGCGTCGCTTGCTGATTGGCGGCCGCAGGAGCCGGACTTGCAGCCGGAGTCGGCTTCGCCGCCGGCGGGTTAATCGGACCAGCCGCATGCGGATGATTCGCAGCTAAGTCTTTGAGAACTAACTCCATCGCTCGGTTAATCGGAATACCAACGATCCTCTTCGATTTGTCCACCCAATGATAGGTAGTCAGAGCCTTCTGATTATCGGCGTTTAATTGAGCCAGATTTTTCAGGCGTTCCGCTCGCGCTTGCTCGGTGCTGGTCGGGATCGCTTCCTTTTGAATGAACACGATCCACACAAGCCCAACAAAGACCAGTAACATCACCAAAATGGTGAGAACGGTCAGCGTAGAAACTTTCGACGATTCGATGGCTTCGGAGGACATAGGATCAATTGCTCAGCTTCAAGGATTCCAATAGCCGAGGATCTTTTGACGGGAAGAGGCCAACCTTCCCGAGAGTGGTCAGAAAAATGAAAGCCAGCGGGCACCCGATCGCGAAAATGCACAGAACATCCAGGATATCGAT
>JAFAHI010000072.1 GCA_019237325.1 Verrucomicrobiota bacterium
CCGAAATAGTAGCTATCGTGCATCATTAACGGCCCAAAGACGTACGCAGCCATGAGTTCTAGTAAATCGCTGGAAGCGATGCTGGCGTCGAACTGCGGAAGGAGTTGGGCAAGGATTGAGAAAGCGAGGTTCGAATAGGTGTAAGCCTTGCCGGTATCCGTTGGCTTCCACTTGGCGGTGCCGACGCCTTTCAGATATCCCAACATGGCGGCGGGATAATAAGGAGTCGGCAAAAAATCCGGCAACGTTACGATTGGCACTGTGCCATTATCGGTAGGCAGTCCGGAGGTATAGTTAGCTAAAGCCAGTAAAGGGATGGGATTGAATTGCGAACCGACGTTAATGCTGTACTCTTCGATCGTTTGAGTCTCCCAGGTCGGGTTGTACGTGTGTCCGAGAAAGGCGCACAGTGTAGCCGTGAACGTTTTGCTCAGTGAGCCAAGCTCAAAATAGGTGGTCGGACCTAAGCTCAAGGGTGCGTTATATTGATTGAATACGCTTCCGAACACATAGACACTTGGTTGAAATTCCTGGGTGCCCGTTGCGTACCCGATGGCAAAGGCGAGGCCAGGTTGCGCATTATAATACGACTCGACCAATCCATTCAGGTAGTCTTGGGTTGGCTCGTTAATTGTGCTCATAAAGGTGAAAGGGCATGCTTTCGTGATAGCCAATTGGCTTTTAGATGTGGATCGGATAAGGCGCCGTCTTCAGAACGCTGCTACGCCAATGGATCAATCCAAACCGCCCAGCCTGAAAATACGCGCAGCTGCTGGCGTGCAGGTTTTGTCTGCACACGGACCGCTGGGCGATTGGACACGCAAAGCGCATCCTGGATCATCTCGGGCAAAGAGATCAGCTCCGGCACCAAACATTTCTCTCCGGCGGTGCAAACGAAGCGTCCTTTGCGCAGCCGAGCTGGCGCCAGCTCTGACAGACCAGTAATCGCCTGGCAGACATGACTGACGATTAGCACACTGGTCGCGCTATTTGTGGCAATGTCGCCCACCCTGGCTTCCGCTAAATCGGCGGCTCCAATCACCATCAGGTCCGGTCTGGTGTGCTTGTCCGATAGACTCACGATCTCGGTGTTCTGAATTCGCCGGATCGAGTTCAATACCTTGCCGGTACAAGGATCCGTGCCTAACGCGGCAACGCGGTAACTCTTAGGTTTGGAACCGACGAAAGAGGCGGCGATAATAGCGCCGCCTGCCGCAAACGAGAGCTTAACAAAATCGCGTCTCGACCACCAACTTGCCTTCCCGAATCGCTGCGAGGAAGGATCAAACGCAGGGCCGTTCACGGCCGGAGGTTATGGCATGGAATCGCCGGTTTGGGAAGCTTATTAATGTCACGACGGTAGGGCGAAAAACTCGGCTCGCCCATTGCGTTGCTGCTCTTCGGCTTACATCGCGCCGGTTTTGAGCCATTTGAGTCTTCACCTTTCCCGGATCGCCTCAATTGGATCAAGATTCGCCGCGCGTAGCGCTGGCGCCAAGCAGCCAAGAAACGCTGCGGCGCCGAGAACTCCAGCCGTTAATAGCAGAGTTGTCAGGTCGGCGGGAGTCACTTTGTAGAGGAAGCGATAGAAGAAGGAAGCCAGCGCGGTTTCTGTCCCGAGCCCGGTAGCGAGGCCGATCCGAGGCTGTTCGGTCCATCTCTGCGCGGAACGAACAATTGCCCGTGCTTTACGAAGGTTTACGGCAATCCCTTGTCCCAAGTTGAGACGGACTCATCTCATTCTGAGACGAGGAGGTTGAATGAGTGAGTCACCTGATTTCGGGAGGGCGCGCTGCCTGCACGACGCAGCCATTGCAGGCGACGCGATTTTTCCTGTAAACCGGCGAAGTCGGATCCTCGCGTGCCGCAAAGGCGGTCCAGGCTTGTCGGCGTTTCGAAACCCTCGATCAGCAAACACGCTCGGCTCCGGTAACAGCGGATCGCGGGGACGCGATCCCTCCCGGCGCTGGGTCGTGCGTGACCCATTTGACCGAGCCCCAGCTTCTCTCCTCTGGCTCGAAATGTGCTCGATCACTCACACGACCCCCGGACCAATGCACGCCTTGCTAAAACACCTGCGGTATACGGTACGCTTGTTACGCAAATCGCCCGGGTTCACTGTCACTGCCGTGTTGATTGTGGCCTTTGGGTCGGAGTTAATACGGCCATTTTCAGCCTGATCGACACAGTTTTGTGGAAACCGTTCCCGTACCCCGATCAAGATCGATTGGTGGAAGTCTGTTTCCCACAAGCACGACTATTTTCAATGTATCGTTTGAACTCCATGTATGCGGATCGAGGGAACTGGCCCGAACCGCAGAAAAAGAGTTTTGGGATCCGGCCTGAAAATCGAAGACTTCATCCGTTCCGCGACAGAAGCTCAGCGATCCGAAAACCAGGATCTTAGCGGCTCTGAGGTTTAGCGTGATGCACGATAATCAAAAGAGAGTGCAGAAGCCGGCGATCGGCATCGTCCAATACTTTTGCCTTTTCCATCGCCTCCGTCGGAGGGAGTTCCGCACCTTCAGATGAAAAGGAGCGCGTGTTCATGATTTCGTCATTCCAATAGACAGTCTCGTTCATCACTGTGCCGTTCGGGGCGTACCGGATCCAGCGTTGTTCGAACGTACCATCCCGGACGGTTCCCACTACCTGGAGCTTGCCCGCAGCGCCTGGAACAGACTGAGAACCCCAGTAGAAGCGCAGCTGACCAGCAGGTGCTCCCTCACTGAAAGTGATAGTCGCGGTCCGGTTCCCGTTGCTTTCGTAGAAATCCCAAGGTCCTTCTGGACCAGCAGACGACCATCGACCGGTGCAAAGCACTTGGCCGTCCGGACTGACAATTTCGCTCAGACCGCTCCCGGGCCACCGTTCGACAGTGTTGTAATGGGTACAGCCGATCTCAGCGAGGGAACCCAAAATTCCAACTAGAACGCCGGTAGTTAGTCTGCTTGCAGAGCGCAACCAGTCCCGATGAGGCATGAATCGCACAGCGCGAGTTATAACGGTCCGATACATCAATGGCAACAGGTCCAAACGGAAAATCTACAATACGGAAAGATCACAAAGGACACAAAGACAGACACTAAAAATGAGATCGTAGGTTCAGTCTTTGTGGTCTTTGTGCCCTTTACGTATTGTGACCCCCGGATTGATTCTGAGGAGTGGCTCCACGACGCCGCTCACCCGCGAAGGCGCGTTAGGTCCATTAGCCGGGCCGTTTCCCGATAGGCTTCCTCGACCCATTCCACGATGCGGGCGGGGTCTGGCGAATATTCGAGCTCGATAGAGACGACCCCGTCGATCTCCAGTTCTTTGATCGCCTGTAGATAAGGCTCGAATTTGATGACACCGCGGCCCGGAGGAAGGTCACCGTGGACTTTGCCGTCGCAATCGCTGATGTGAACGTGGATGGCTTTGCCTTTGAGCTTAGCGACATCAATCGGGCTAGTATCCGCTAACACAAGATGGCTTACGTCGATATTGGCACGCACGCGCGGGTGATCGCACTCATCCACGAAACGGGCCATAGCAGTCACACTGTTGAGCAGGCTCAGCCGGAACGGCTCCAGCTCGAGTGCGATATCGATTTTCTTCTGGTCGGCGTAACCGCCGAGGATCCGACAGGTCTCGATGGCCCAGCGCCATTGCTCAGCCGGCGGGATCACTTCTCGTTGCCAAATGTATTCACCGAGCACGAGGAGAATATTTTTAGCTTCCCATTCGGCAGCCAGGTCGATGAAAGCTTTGCAACGCTGCAAATGGAATCCGCGCACGGGTTCATTGAAATCGATAAGACCGGCTGCGACGACCGGAAGTGAAACGATGGGCAGATTATTTTTCCGGCAAGTGTCCAGCACCAATTGTTTTTCTCCTGGGGTAATGGTCATGGCTTCCGTGAAGATATCTACGCAATCGAAGCCGATACGAGCGATGTGCTGGAGACCGGTAGCGGTGTCAACGCCGGCCTGTCCGAACGCACTGTTGATGATGCCAAGTTTCATAAGGAGGAGAGGGATTTCACAATAAGTAAAGATCACAAAGGACACAAAGACTGAAACTGAAAAATCAAATTCATGGGTCCGGTCTTTGTGGACCTCGTGACCTTTTCTTATTGTGATTTTCGGCTCGATTTGGGAGATGAATTTCAATAATATACAACACGCGATAGATGTGTTATTATAGCGTGAGGATGAAAAACGAGAGAGAACGCGCGAATGCCTGGAGCTACCTCGCAATTGGAGCTGCCATCGAGGTTCATCGAATAGAAGGGCCAGGTTTGGCCGAAAGCATTTACAGCAAATGCTTCCAACGCGAGTGTGACCTACGCTCGATCCCGATACAGAGGGAGTTGCTTGTGCCCGTCGAGTATAAGGGATAATTGTGGAATTCAGTTTTAAATCCGGGGCCGCCACCGGATCAGAACCCAAATTCCGCAAGCCGCACTGCCCGGCTCTCCTGCATTGAGCGGTAGCCGGCCTCGACCAACGCCATCGTTTTAAGATTATCGGACGCGGATAACATTGGCGTTGTCCCGGTCTTTAGAGCGTATTGCAATTGCTCCATCACACCGGCAAAAGCATGCGGGAACCAGCGAGTATCCCAGGATGGTTGGACCCAATGACCATCGGTGGTTTTGCTGGTACAATACCGAAGAGTCGAAGGCGATCCCGTCGGGTAATCCGGCCATCCGATCGTACCCTGAGCAACCCCGTCCAAACCTTCCACTCTCCACTTGATATAGATATCCGATTCGAATCCCTCTTGGCGTGGGCCTGACCAGACATCTTCCATGCTGACCGCCATAACTTCTGACGGAAATTTGAGGGTAGAAATCGTGATGCCGTCGGTATGATCAAATTCGGTGCGCGGATCTCGCCGAACGGCCGTGTAAATTTCGACCGGATCACCAAACAGAAATCGTAATACGTCGAGATGATGGATGCTCATATTGAGCAGCGTCAGCCGGTCATACGCGGCCAGAAACGGTTGCCAATGCGGTATCGCCCGCATCTCGATGGTCCCCAGAACCGGCGTTCCAAGTGCGTTATGCTCGAGCAACTGCTTAAGAACCCGCATCGATTGATCGAACCGCATGTTCTGGTTAACCGATAGGACCTTGTCAGTCGCCGCCGCCTCTTCGACGATCGCTTTTGCCTGGTCAAAATTCATGGCCAGCGGTTTTTGGGCGAGGATACCGCGCACATGTTTTTGTTTCAGAGCATGCCGAATTAATTCTGGTTGTTGGTCAGGCGGGAAAGCGATATCGACGATCTCGACGTTAGGATCTTCTATGAGCTGATGGGGAGTTTGGTGGACGGTAGGAATCTTCCACCGGGCCGCCACCTCAGCCGCTTTTCCCGCGTGCCGCGAAGCGATCGCAACGACCGGGAAATGGGCCATTGCGTAAGCCGACAGCTGAACATCGGCCATGATAAAACCCGCACCGATACAACCGATCTTAAAGTCTCGGCATCGGATCTCCGGGTCCGGTTCGAATCTTAGCTGCTTTGCCATAGCATACGAATCGGTCACAATAAGGAAAGATCACAAAGGACACAAAGACAGACAATTTGAACAGGAGGCAAGGGAGGTAACAGAGTTATTCAGGTTTTCAGACCATGACAAACCAGTCGTTTTAAGGATGCTCTGTTACCTCCAGTTAAAAACTCAGTCTTCGTGACCTTTGTGATCTTTGTGTATTGTTAAATTCATCGATTTGGCGCGGGGTTAGTCGGTCAATCGTGTATACGCCGCCGCGAGCAGCAATATGATCGCCCCATAAAGGATCTGGCGCACCGATTCGGGTATGTCGAGCAGGGTAAGAATGCTGTTTAGCACGGTCAGGATCAGTGCCCCCACAATGGTGCCGGAATAGCCGCCTCGGCCGCCGAAGATCGAGGTGCCACCGATGATCACTGCTGCGATTGATGGTAAAAGATAAACTTCTGCGAGTCTGAGTTCCGCGGAATCGGTGCCGCCAACAATGATCAGGCCGGCGACAGCAGCAAGCAGCCCACACGTGACATAGTTGACCAGCAGTATTTTCCAAACGCGGATACCCGCCAAAGTGCAGGCTTTGCTGTTATCTCCGATTGCGTACAGCAGGCGTCCAAATCCCGTGCGGCGTAATACAAAGATCAGGATGATTGCGATCGGTACCCAAACGATCAGATCGTTCGGGATACCACCCAAGAGCTTGCCGGCGCCCAGGTCCTCGATGAACTGGGGAACACGTGGCGCCTCGGCCATCTTTTTCTGGCTGTAAACCACCAGCATTCCCTCGGTCATCAATCCTGTTCCCAAGGTCATGACCAAAGGCTGTACCCGCAACAGCGCGACACCGATTCCGTTGAGTAAGCCGACGACAAAACCAACGCCAAGTCCGTAAAGTATCGCCGGCGCAACTCCCAGCCCGGAATGAGTCGCCATGAGGTAAGCGGAGGCAGTCGCCACACTCGCGACGGAAAGGTCGATTCCACCGGTCAACATGACCACTGTCTGCCCAGCAGCGACGATGCCGAGCGGCGCCGCGAACAGCATCATGTTGGATATCCAGATGAGGTTGACTGTGCCGGGCCTGGCCATCTGGATACCGGCCACTAACATCAAGAGCAGTAAAATTAGCGCAATAATTGTACGGGTACGCAGCAGCGATACCAATCCGCCGCCGGTTATACCCACCATCGCGCGCGAGAACGGGGTTTTGGAACGCTCGCTCATTTACGGTGTCGCTCCATCTCGACGAATCCGCCAACCATCACGATCACGACGATCAGCGTGCCTTGGATCACCTGGCCGAAATTGGGATCGATATTCAGGAAGATCAGATCGGTCGGTATTAGCGTGAGTACGAATGCAGCCAGCACTGGCCCGAGCATTCCGCCACGTCCGCCGGCCAGGCTGACTCCTCCGACGACGACGGCTGCTAATCCGCTCAAGGTATAGTAGACCCCTGCCAATGGCGCCCCGATTCCGGTGGTCATGGTCAGGCCGAGACCGCCCACGGCACTGAACAAACCGGAGAATACGTAAGCCGCAAATCGGGTACGGTTGATGTTGACGCCGCTCCGGAAGGCCGCGATGCGGTCGCTGCCGATCGCATAGAGCTGAAGCCCAAGCTTGGATCGGCGCAAAGGGATCCAAATCGCGCCAACCGCAACCGCAAGCAGCACCAAAGCGTTCGGTATCCAGGTTGTGAACAGGGTCCCCGTCCCGAGATTGAGGAATTCCTGTGGGGCGCCGCCTCCTGGCTTTTCGAGGATGACCAGCGCGACGCCACCCCAGATAAATCCGGAGGTGAGGGTCGCCACCACGTCAGGGATACGAGACACTATCACGATCAGGCCGTTCAACGCGCCGATGGCTGCACCGGCAATCAGAATCGCCACAGCCAAGAATAAGGATTGCGGGAAGCTCGCCTTCTCCATGGCACTCGCCGCCAACACATTGGCAACCGCCATCGCGGACCCGATTGAAAGATCGATTCCGCCGGAGATCACGACAACAGCTTGCGCCGCCGCGGCGAAGGCCAGGGGCAGAGCTCCCATGGCCAGCGATTGCAGGTCGAAATCAGAGAACTGCGGATGAATCGCCACCGTGATCGCGAGAGAGATGATGAGCAGGACAGGCATGAAAAACAGCCCCGGATCGCGCCGCAGCGAACGCCGGAGCCGGGTTTTGAGACCGATATTCTGAGCCGCCGACACAGGTATTATCGATAGTTTATGTCCAGAAAATCACAGTACGTAAAGGTCACAAAGGAC
>JAFAHI010000078.1 GCA_019237325.1 Verrucomicrobiota bacterium
AAATAGCGCTGGAACATTAGAATAACGACCAATACCGGCAGCATCACCAACGCGGCATACGCGAGCAAAGTCCCCCACTCAACCGTGTTCGTTCCCACTAAGTTCGCTAACGATAACTGCAGGGTAAACGTATCCTGGTTATTCACCACTATCAGCGGCCATAGGTAATCATTCCAACGCCACGTAAAACTGATGATGCCGAGGGCGGCCGAGATAGGCGCACACAAGGGCAGAATGATATGCCAATAAATCCGCCAGTCGGACGCTCCATCCATGCGCGCTGCTTCAATCATTTCATCTGGAATCCCGAGAATATATTGCCGCATCATGAACGTCCCTGTGGGCGTAGCTGCTGGCGGAACGATGATTCCTATTAATTGGTTGATCCAACCAAACGTTTTGAGAATCAGGAAAACCGGGACCATCAAAACCTGTAACGGAACTAACAATATACTCAGAATAAGGAAGAGAATTAGTCGCCGGCCTGGAAATTTATATTTTGCAAGAGCAAATCCGGCCATCGAGCTCGCCAAGACAGTAAGCAAGCTACTCAATGTCGCCACAATTAAAGAGTTCAACGCGTACCGCGGAATATTGCCGCTGGCGAACACAGCTTGGAAATTCTCCAAGGTAAACCCATGGAGATCGAAATTCGGAGGGAAGACGAAGAGATCCCGAGAGTGTCGAAACGCGGAAAAGAGGGCCCAAAGCACCGGAACCAGGAATATCAGACAAAGCACCAGTGCGCTGAGATCGTACAGCGTTTTGCCGAATTTTTCTCGCATAGGTTTAACCACAGAGACACGGAGGAACAGACGAACCGCAGATGAACGCAGATTGACGCAGATAAGAGGGAGTTTCTTCGTTCATCTCTTGGGATTTTTGCCAGTTTTAACGGATGGTCAGATCGCTCTTTGCTTTGTTATCCTTACTTGCGGTAATGAAAAGGACGTTATCCAAGGACCCATCGCAGACGCTTTGGCATGAATCATAATCGAAGCCGATATTAATCTGCGTAAATCTGCGTCCATCTGCGGTTCGTTCTTCCTCTGCGTTCTCTGTGGTGATATTTATTCCGCCGTTCATAACGCTCCTGCCTTTCTGAAGATCCGCATCTGCAACCAGGCCACTAAACAAATCAACGGCAACATCAATATGGCTTGAGCGACACCATACCCGGGCTGCAAGCGAGTGAATGCCGAAACGTACATATTCTGAATAATCAAACGGGTGGCTCCGGCGGGTCCACCATCAGTCAATAACAATATAGTTTCGAATGCCTGGGTAGCGTGGATGGTTGCTAGAACCACAATGAGTAACATGGTTGGAGTTAACAATGGCAGAGTGATATGCCACAGTCTTCGCCATGCGGATGCCCCCTCGATTTTGGCGGCTTCATATAGATCCGGACTGATCTGGGCCAACCCAGCTAACACCATCAACATATAAAAACCGACCAAATTCCATACCGTCGCAGCAACCACGCTGACGCGCGCGCAAGTATCATCGGTTAGCCAAGGAATTGTGCCCATCCCGGCCCATTTCAAGAACCCATCCACTACTCCCAGGTCTTCATTCAGGAGCCACCGCCAGGAAGTTGCTACAACCACAGGAGACAACACAAACGGTACATAGAAGCCAACTCGGGCTATTAGCCGGGCAACCGTGCTTTTCCTGAGATAAACACCGATGGCAATACTGCCGACTAAAATCAGCGGCACGACACTCAAGGTGTACCATGCCGTGTTCAACAAACTGAGGCCAAATTGTGGGTCGTGAAGTAACCGCCAATAATTTTGCAGCGCTACAAAAGTGGTTCTGCCATGCACGACATCAAAGTCGTAAAACGACATCCCCACCCCATAAAGCAGCGGCAAAATACTGAAGACAAATAGCATGGACACCGTCGGTAATAGGAACAGGTACGGCGCCAATCGCGAACCCCACCGCGACCGTTTGGGAGGGGTCAGCAAGGATCTCGCATCCGGCGACGATATTGTTTCAGGAGCGCTCATTGCTCGGCATCACTTCATTGCTCCACAACTCCATCACTCCATTACTCCGGTCATTTACTCACCTCCTGCTTTTCGCGATCCAGCTCCGCGGTTCCGATATTACGCAGATCGACCACAGCTTGTTGCGCTGACACCCTGCCGGTCGCGCAAAGGATTAGCTGATCGAGCACATCGTCTTGGGTTAAGTTAACCACTGGCCGGGCTAAATCTTCGGAAACCCAGGTGGGCGTCGCCGCCAAATCTGACAACATCGGCTGCAGGTATCCTGTATACTTACCGTAATTGATTTCCTGGTTCCGCATCGGTGTCAGTAGCGAACCACCTAATTTCTCTAAATACTCCTTGGTTGTGGCCGGCTGCGCCCACCAAAGCAACACCTGGGCTGCGTCGTCATGATTCGCCGAACGCTCGAATCCCATCAAGAATTCCCCACCCGGACAAGTCGCCCGAATGGCTCCTTTCGGAAAATAGGTGGTGCCAAACGAAAACGGCATGCCGCCGGAAATGAATCCGCGAAGCTGCCAATTGCCCGACCAAAGCATCGCCGCAACGCCGGTTTTAAATAGCATTCCCCCGTCCGTCTTACCCGGCCAGGAAGAGGTCGGAATCAGTTTCGCTGCCACCAAACCACGAAAGAAATTCAACGCGTTTTCCGCCGGCTGCGAATCGGGTAAAAAGGTTTTGCCGTCGGCCGACACCCAGCGTCCGTTTGCCTGGTAAATCAGATTCGAAAAACGCTGAACAGAGCAGTCCCAGGCGACCCCCATTCGGCATTCTGGAAGCTTCATCACTTTCTGAACCACTTCTTTGAATTGCTCCCAGGTCCAAATCTCATTTTCGTTCTGCGGCACGGTTACGCCGGCCTTGGCGAACAGATCTTTGTTGTAAAAAAGGCCATTTGCGGTTGCCTCGATTTGTACGCCAATCACCTTGTCACCGGAGACAATAAACGGCTGATAGCCGGGTAAATATCGGGATAGAAACTCGTTTCGGTCTGTATACTTCGCCAGATCCAGTGCGGGGTATGCGTAGTTCTGGATCTTGGCCGTGGTTACTTCCACGATGTCCGGGAACTGACCGGCGGTAACCAAGGTGTTTAACTTCGCCAGGAGTTTGCTATCAGGAATAATCGAGATCTCGAAATCGATATCCGGATGTTGCTGGTGATACTCTTTTAGCATCCCTTGAATGACATTCTGAGTGCTCGCATTCGAGAGGAGGATGACACTGAGCGTCTTCGCTGACGAGATCCCCGCCAGAATCTGGACGACAACAAGGGCAACAAGAAACGCAGCACCAAGCCTTTTCATTTCAGGGGGAGAACAGGTTAACGGTTCACGTTTTATTAAAGAAACTCAAGCTTGTAGCGCGAACATCTTAGCTTCGTAGGCGCCGCTCTTCATTCTCGTACTCGTCGTCGTCCTCAAGAGGGGTTTGTTGGTTTCAGCTAGCCACGCGTTCCATTAGACCAACACGCCATCCCAACGGCTCGGCAGGGGTTCGGCCTAACCAAACGCAGGCGAGTTCACAGCGCAGCTCTCCGCATAAATGCTCAGTTATTCCGGAGCCTCGCCCTACCAAAATCGTCACTCCATCGCTCCCTACCGCAGCACTCCTTCCGGGAAGTAGGGCCGCAACGTTCCGCAGAAACCCAACTTTCGAGTCTCGCGTTCCGTATCAACCGGCATCTCGAACACCGCTCCGGTGGAAAGATAGTCAGCGGAACCGCCTGCCAACGCCTCAAGATAGCTCTTAGTCCGATAGATTGTGCTTGCCGGTCCCGATTTCCAGAGCTCCCGCCATTCAGGCGCCTTCGGTTTCATCAAACCAACCGCTCTCTCATAGAACTCTCGTAAAGCGGCCCCTTCATCGGTCTCAAAAGCTTGTCGCAATGCCAGGAACCCTTCCACGGCCAAATCTCTTCTTCGGCGAGCGGCCTCCTCGCTGTTGGCATAGACCGCTCCGGTTGGACTAAGAGAAGCCACATCCAAATAGATGCGTTCATCTTTCAAATACTGAGCCGGGAACGTTAAAAGAGAATCTCCATGTTCCGGTAATCCGGCGTTTTCCATTACCACATAAATCTCCAAATTCCCGTCGCGGTTAATCAGCCGATGAATCAAGCCCGGCGTGAACCAAACTACACAACCCGGTTTCAACGACAGTTCTCGAAACCCGCTCTGACAAAGAGTCTGGACTGCTCCGTCACCGGCGAGGACGAAATACGCTTCACTACAAGCGAAATGCAGGTGCGGACTCCCCCCACGTAAGCCATCGGGCCCTTCCGTATTATAGACCCGCAAATGGCTAAGACTGATCCCGCCGGGTAGCGCAGCAGTGAATTGGTCGAAAGTCATATTTCCACTACTTCATTACTTCGCATAATCAACGGCTCGGCGCAGTTCTCATCCCAGCAGCCGCGTAGCGGCCCGCCTCGCCCTACCATGCTCCACCACTCCAGCCGCTTTTACAGCCCGTAATACTTCGGATGTTGTCTCCCAAGCGGTAACTCTACCCGTTCCCCTGCCTCGTTAGAATGATAGACCGCTGCGATGAACTCCAGCGACCGTCTGGCGTCGTCGATGGTGACAGGCAGTTCTCCACCGTCCTGTAACGCGGTGAAGAATCGGGAGAATTGACCTTCGTAACCCTCGAGCTGCGGCTTAAAGTGCTGCAAGGCTTCGGTAATGGCTGCCTCACTCACCTTATCGACTGGGGAAATTGACCAAGGTTCCCGCGAATTTGCATAAGGCTCAGTGTTACTCTCAGCGGTCAGGCGCCGAAATGTAAACCGATGCCGGGAGATTTGAATTATCGAACCTAAAGTAACTGAGATCGTTCCTAGCGAGCCGTCGCCTAACTCCACTGCGATAGCGACGCAATCTTCGACATCAATGGGACTAACCCGGGTGCGCGTGAAAGCAGACACCGTTTTGGCCGGACCAAGAATATAGAAGATCATATCGACCGCATGAATCGCTTGGCTGAGCAAAGCGCCACCTAGCTCAGTGGAGCGTTTTCCTCTCCACGGTTTATCCCGGTAATATTCTTCGGAACGCCACCAAGCCACGTCTACATTGAATACGAAAGCTTCGCCTGTCAGTTTACGGTCAACCAGGTGCTTCAACTTCTGCAAACCGTGTCCGAAGCGGTATTGAAAAATCGGCATCACCTGTTTTTGGGATTCCGCTACCAAATCCGAGAGCCGATCAACCTCGGACAGGCTCCCAAGCAACGGCTTCTCGCAGATCATATGTTTTCCGGCCTTTAACCCGGACTGCAACTGGTCGAAATGCTGGTAGGGTGGAGTGCAAAGATCGATCACATCGACATCAGTCCGGGCAAGCAGGTCTCGAAAATCATGGACAACTTCTCGGACGTTGAGTTCGCGAGCGACCTTTGCTGCTTTGGCCGGATCGATATCGCAGAGAGCAACGAGGTCGAAGTGATCAGGTAAATTTTGATAGGCTTTAATGTGCTGGGACCCGATGCCAGCACCGACAACCGCGACTTTCAAAGGGCTCATAAAGAAGGTTTGTGAAACCGAGGAAGAACAAAAAGGCGAGCTAGACAATCGCTAGGGCATATATGATATATGGTCAAGGACCTTTCCTCTTTCCTTTCTTTTAATGCCTCGCCGAACCATCCAGATCGCTATGAACGGTGTTACCGGCCGCATGGGCAGGAATCAACACCTTATCCGATCTATTCTGGCTCTCCAGAAAGAAGGCGGTCTCCAGCTGAAAGATGGTACCTGGCTCTATCCGGAGCCTGTCCTGATCGGGCGCGATCAAATACGCATCCAAGAACTTGCTAGCGAGCTAAAAATTGCCCGCTGGACTACAGATCTTGCGACTGCTCTCGCTGATCCTAACACGGAAATCTATTTCGACGCTCAGATCACTTCTGAACGCGCAGGCGCTGTCAAAGCCGCGATCGAAGCGGGCAAACACATCTATTGCGAGAAACCGGTCGCTGACAATTTGGCGGCGGCCTTGGAGCTCGCAGAACTTGCAACAGCTCGCGGAGTTAAAAACGGAGTCGTGCAGGATAAACTTTTCCTCCCTGGGTTACGCAAACTGCAGCGACTAGTCAGCAGTGGATTCTTCGGACGGATTCTCTCGGTTCGAGCCGAGTTCGGTTATTGGGTTTTCGACGGTTACTTGCTCCCCAGCCAGCGTCCCTCTTGGAATTATCGTTCAGAAGATGGGGGCGGAATCATTCTCGATATGTTTTGCCATTGGCGATACGTGCTGGAGTCACTTTTCGGGCCGGTCCAAAGCGTTATGGCTCTTGGGACCACGCATATCCCTGCACGCGCAGACGAGCAAGGTAGAAGCTATGAAGCCAGCGCCGACGATGCTGCCTACGCCATCTTCGAGTTGGAAAAAGGGATCGTCGCTCAAATTAATTCCTCGTGGTGCGTACGCGTCTATCGAGATGAACTATTCTCTCTTCAGGTCGATGGAACCCAAGGCAGCGCAGTCGCCGGACTACGCCAGTGCAAAGTTCAACCCCGCGTCTGTACACCCCTGGCAGTCTGGAATCCGGATCTACCGGACTCCCATGACTTCTACTCAGATTGGAGCGAGGTACCGGATAACCAGGTGTTCGACAACGCATTTAAAACCCAATGGGAACTCTTCCTTCGACATGTATTTGAAGGCGGCCCATTCCCCCACTCCCTGTTAGATGGCGCCAAAGGAGTCCAGCTCGCCGAAGCCGGGACCCAATCATGGAGAGAACGCCGTTGGATCGATTTACCCGAGCTCACTTTGCAGAGTGAGAAGTGAGAGGCGAGACTTGAAAAGTGAGAGGCCTGCCATGAGCAAGCATCAAGCGCGTCGAATGGCGATCTTGAGGGGCATCTACTAAGTCTACTGCGTCCACTAAGTCCACTCCGTCCACTATTCGAGGCACCGTATGTCTTCTCCTTCCATCACCCTCCCGACTGAGACCGGTTCCACTGAATCGTACCAACTGCGCGAGCCTGCACAGTTCGAGGTTCAGAGGAACCCGAAGTGCCGCTCGGTATTCGCAGCCGCGCATGTGGTGGCCGATCCTCTCGCCGAAAATTGCTTAGGCGCATCTCCAGTCATCGATTGGGAAGCGACGCTCAGGTATCGCCAGCATCTCTGGTCATTCGGTCTGGGGGTAGCTGAGGCGATGGATACCGCACAACGGGGAATGGGCTTAGACTGGGCGGCCACAAAAGAACTGATCCGACGCTCCGCTCAAGACGCAAAGACTGGTGGTTTCCCAATCGTATGCGGCGCCGGCACCGACCAACTGCCTGCAGACCAGCGCCATTCACTCAAAACGATTGTTGAAGCCTATCTAGAGCAATGCGCTTGGATCGAACAACACGGCGCCCGAATCGTCATCATGGCGAGCCGTGCTCTAGCCGCAGCCGCACATTCACCCGACGATTACCACCGAGTTTATGAGACGCTTTTGGACCAAACTCAGGAGCGCGTGATCCTGCATTGGCTGGGGCCACTGTTTGATCCCGCCTTATCAGGTTACTGGGGCAGCCAGGATCTTGATTCGGCGACTACGCATTTCCTGAGTCTGCTTAGGAAACTGCAGAACAAGGTCGAAGGCGTAAAAGTCTCGCTTCTGGACAAGGATCGAGAGATCGCTCTACGGCGCGAACTACCCGGCAACATAAAATTATTCACCGGGGACGACTTCAACTATCCGGAGCTCATTCTTGGAGACGAGCAAGGTTTCAGCCACGCCCTATTGGGCATTTTCGACGGAATCGCTCCCGCTACGTCGGCAGCGTTGGCTGCATTGGATCGAGGCGATAAAAGCAGCTTCCTAGCCCTGCTAAACTCGACTGTCCCACTCGCTCGCCACATTTTTCAGGCGCCAACTTACTACTACAAGACCGGCCTGATTTTTTTAGCCTATCTTAATGGCCATCAATCCCATTTCAGAATGATTGGCGGCCTCGAATCCGCCAGATCCGTCCCGCATCTTGTAAAGCTATTCAAACTCGCCGATCAGGCAGGCCTTCTCCAGCACAGCGCCGCGGAGCGTATGCAACGCTTCCTGAATCTTGCAGGTGTGCGAAAATAGCCAATAGCCCACGGCATGAAATGACAAATTGCCCCGACGTACACTGCTTACTGCTCACTGCTTACTGCTCACTGCTTACTGCTCACTGCTTACTGCTCACTACTCACTACTCACTACTCACTGACACCACCTCTCACTCCTAGATACCGTGTCCGATCGCCTCAGCATCAATCACTACTCAATCCGGCAATGGCGCCTTCCGGAGTTAGTTGAGGGCTGCCAGAAGAATGGGATCAAAAGCATTGGTGTTTGGCGCGACAAGATAAATGCCGTGGGCTTGGAAAAAGCTCGTCAACTGCTCCAAGAATCCGGCATCGCGGTTTCCAGCCTCTGTCGTGGAGGCTTTTTTCCTTATTCATCTGATCAAGAGCGAACAAATACCATTGCAGATAATCAGCGCGCTGTAGATGAAGCCGCGGCATTGGGCAGTCCCTTGCTGGTTTTGGTATGCGGCGGGATGGCTTCGGCAGGGCTGGATTGCAGCCGGGAGATGGTTCGTGAAGGCATTGCCGGGCTAACTCCGTACGCGCAGGCGCGCGGAGTCAAACTAGGCATCGAGCCGTTACATCCAATGTTTATAGCCAACCGCTCCGTCATTGCCACCTTGGAACAAGCGAACGCTCTGGCGGATCATTTCCCAGCGGACACCGTTGGCGTCGTAATTGATGCCTACCACGTGTGGTGGGATCCAAATCTCTACCGGGAGATTGCTCGTGCCGGCAGCCGCATCTTTGCGGTTCACGTGAGTGACTGGCTGGTACCGCCTCCGGATTTCTTGAACGGTAGAGGTCTGATGGGCGACGGCTGTATCGAGTTCGGTAAATTCATCACCGCAGTCAATGGAGCGGGATATAAGGGTCCAATCGAAGTGGAAATCTTCAACGAACAGCTTTGGTCCCTTCCGGGCGACGAGGCGCTATCCCTGATCAAAAAACGTTTCGCCGAATTCGTCCATTGATTCTGAGAACACTCCAAGGAGTTTTCAAGTCATCAATACTGCTTATTTCCTGCTCTAATCGACGCAAGTCGTGCTTTACCTTTTTATCGAATACGGATTAGTCATTGTTTAGTACCAATCACTTGCCACTCCTCACGCCTGAAAGATGCGGCCAATAACAACCTCGATTAGCAGCAAAAAGGATCTTGTGAAACAGGCACTGAGAGAGGCCATCCTTAACGGTGAACTGGCTCCCGGCACACGCTTGATCATCGATGATCTCGCCGATCAACTTGGCGTAAGTCCGATCCCGGTTCGGGAGGCCCTGCAACAATTGCAGGCTGATGGTTACGTAGAAATCCAACCTTTCCTTGGCACACGGGTTACGCCAATCGAAGCTGAGTCGGTAATCGAAGTTTTTAGTCTGCTCGAAACGATCGAGGTCGTGAGTAGCCGGTACGCCTGCCTCCATATGACCGAGGACGAGCGTGTCAGCTTGAGGGACTCGATAGCAAAAATGGACGAGCTCGTTCGCACCCGGGATGCCGAAGCCTGGTCTCAAGAAAACCGCCGCTTTCATCAAATCATCTGCGACCGGGCCGGGACCCGTCTCCTAGCAAGTGTTATGACCAAAGTCCTCGACCATTGGGATCGGTTACACCGCGTCTTCCTAAAAGAGGTTTTCGCCGATCGGTTATCAGAGGCTCAAGAAGAACACCGTCAAATTCTCGAAGCCATCGAAGCCAGCGACTCCGACAAGGTGGAAGCGGTGATCCGGAAGCACAACCGGAATGCCCTTGGTGCGTACCAGAAGATCCTCGATGTGAAAAGTGAGAAGTGATTGGTGACACGTAAGAGGTTTACGGTAGGGGCGAAACACGTCACCCACGCAGAGGGGCGTTGCATTCCGTGTTGTAGTTATAGCGGGTGTCGACGCCGGAAGACCATTGCACGTATTGCGTTTGGATAGACGCGACGCCCTCTGGGGACTCAAAAACCGGCGCGGGTAACCACCAAGTCCTAGCCGCATCGTCGGCGCGCCGAGTCCCGCCGCCGCTACGCTTTGGCGCGGCCCTGGTTTCCAGAGCGCGTAAGGTATTCAGACCGGGCCGCGACGTAGGCTTTGCGAAGTTGGGTTTTCGCCCTACCGCTCCAATCGTGCCACCATCATCGGCTCCATAAACGACAGGACTCCACCCGAAGGATTGAACTTAATCCCCATCTCGCGCTGCACGACCTCATCGGCGCTACTGGCTTGCTCCTGCAATTCTTGAACCGTCTGCTCCGCACATCCCGCCTGCTTCACCCACCAATCGAAAGGCAACTCATACGGCACAGCTTGGTCTTGAATCCAAGAGAAGCCGGCTACCGTCGCCATCTCTTTCCACTCAGCTACCGTGCGCTGCCGGAAATGCGATGGATCACGCCTCCGCTCCCATCGATCAACCCAATCCGCAATCTCTGCTGACGGACTGATCTGGTCAGCCACCACAAAGCTTCCACCGGGCTTCAACACGCGTCTAACTTCGCTGAGGAATCTGTCGAGGCGGTGGAAATGATGCGGCGCGTGCCGGGATACAACTAATGAGAATTCGGCGTCTGGAAACGGAATTTCTTCCGCGGACCCGGCAACGAACTCGATATTCTGGATTTTCTCCGCCTGCGCTCTGCCTCGAGCTTGGTCGAGCATTGCCGATGCGACATCGAGGCCGATCACTCGGAGAACCAGTGGCGCCAAGGCTAGCGCTGTGTTCCCCGTCCCGGTGGCAACATCGAGCACCAGATCAACCGGTTTCGGAGCCGCCATTTCTACCAAAACTGGTAAACTGGGTCCGGAACGATGCACCGGACTGGTGGCGTACAAAGCCGCTTGTTTATTGAATTGATCACGACTGGCGTTCGTTTCCATAGTGTTAAGTTCCTCTCAAATTATCTTCCATAGGTTACCGTCAGAACTGCTTTCGCGAGGTATCGCGCGTGATCCTGAAAAATGTCGACCCCAAGACACCGGACCGATCACCGACGCCAATTCGCCTTGGTACTTCTCCCGACTACTTCGATGTCTTCGCACTCCCACGACTGAAGCCAAACGACTTTGCTTGCGTCGTTACATTTGGCGAACCTCGAGAACTCCACACCCTGCTTCAGTCCGGGATGCTAGACGCCGTGATTAGCGTAGCCAAACCGACTGTGCGAGCCCTGCAATATCGGATTCTAGGCGAGAAACGTTATGACCTAATCGGACCCGCGAGCAATAAACCAAAAAAGCCGGTTCGAAAGCTGAACGACTTAGCAAACTGGCTAAAACACCAACATTGGGTTGGCTACAGTGTCGAATTGCCTAATACCCGCAGGTTCTGGCAACAAGCCTTCGGTCTCCGTCTGGAAGCACAGTTACGATTCGTTGTACCAGACTTGCGAACGGTCGTTCATGCCGTCGAACAAGGATTCGGCGTCAGTATCGTCCCCGACTTCATCGGCAACCCCGCCATCGCTCAGAAACGGATAGTCGAAATTTGGCCAATTCAAGACTTAATCCCACCCGATCACTGGACCATCGCCTTTCGCGAGCTAGGTACCGATCGTCCCAGCATCGCAAATCTGGTAAAAGCGCTAACTCTGCCTGCCGGCCAGTAAGCAGTAAGCAGTAAGCGGTGAGCAGTAAGTCAGTGATCAGTAATCGGCGAAAAAAGCGAGTGCCAAGACGCCACCTCCCCTCGATATTCTGGATCACAGTCCTTGAACTCCTGAACTCCTGAACTCCTGAACTCCTGAACTCCTGAACTCCTGCTTACCGCTTACTGCTTACCGCTTACTGCTTACTGCTTACCACCCTTCACCTTCCCACCCCATGCCCCCCTCCTCCAGACTCTCCGGCAAAACCGTCCTAATCACCGGCGCTAGTTCCGGGATCGGAAAAGCCACCGCAAAACTGCTGGCAGCGAATGGCGTAAACCTCGCTTTAGTGGCTCGATCAGCAGAACGCCTACAAGCAGTGGTCAAGGAAATCGGCGGCGACGCTTTAGCTCTAACCTGCGATGTAACGTCTGTAGATCAGCTTCAGAAGAGCGTGAAAACTGCGATCGAACGGTTCGGCCGAGTGGATGTTCTGTTTGCGAATGCCGGACTGTATCTGTCCGGCGACGTTGCCGGTGGTAATCCGTCAGCCTGGGGAGAATTGATCGATACTAACATCAAAGGAGTTCTGAACTCGGTTCACGCCGTTTTACCGGAATTTTTGGCGCAAGCCGCCGGTGACATTCTCATTTGCAGCTCGATCTCCGGTCATCAAGCGATTCATTGGGAGCCCGTTTACAGCGCATCGAAACATGCGATCCAAGCCTTTACTCACGGCCTCCGCCGGCAACTGCTCCAAAGAGGAATCCGCGTTGGCGCCATCGCTCCCGGGATGGTTTTAAACGAGCTTTGGGGTATCTACGATCAATCTGAAATCGATCGTCGTGCCGATTTAGGCGAAGGTCTGCGCTCCGAAGACGTCGCCGAAGCAGTTCTGTTCATGCTGACGCGCCCATCCAACGTGACGATCCGCGATTTGGTCATGCTGCCGCGGATTCAGGACTTGTAGCTGGAGCGCTGCCTGGCTTGGCCTGCGTGCGTTCGAACTTTTCCGACCGGAGGGGCGTTGCATTCCGCGTTATCAGCTGCCAGGTGTATCGACGCCGGCAATCATTGCAGGTATCAGACTCGAATAGATGCGACGCCCAGGGGTCACGGTCAATTCAACACCTTCATTCCTGCCCACGCCCACAGGGAGCCGCGGCCGGACACGTCTTTTCAGCGGGTTGCGCGACAGACATTTTTGCAATCTCGGGGCGACATACGGGTAATGCGGCTCCCCGATTTGGGTGCTGCCCAGCCTCACGCGTAAACCAGAAAATCAATATCCTCGGGCAAAATGTCAGAAATATCTTTGATGATGCTTCCCCGGAGAAGATTCACTAACATGTTCCGTTGCGGCGCACCCACGAGTAGCCGGGAAGCGCCCACGGTAGCAGCGATATCGACAATGGTATCCGCCGCAGAATCGCTAACCGCGTAACAAGGCAAGATCTGGGCGCCGTCTGCCTTCTCGCTCGCATACTTGAAGATCACGCTTGCCTCGTCGTCTTCCGTCCACTTTCGTTTTCTATCTCCAGGCGCTAAGACCGGTTGTTCACGAACGAACAGTAGATAGAGCGGACGATCCGTTTCTTTGGCTTCAGAAATCGCAAAGTCCAAGGTCCGGCCAACCCCTCGAACCGCACAGAGCATGGGCGTACCCGATGCTTCCCGCAGCGGGCTGACAAGACTCGGAACAATCTGGACCGGGCTCACCGGCATTGGCTTCTTCAGAGCAGCTTCAATCGCCCGTCGTTTGGCTGCCCTTTCAGAGGCCAAACCGTGGAAAACCAAGCCGGCTGCCAGCACGATCAGCGCAAACAGGCGGGCGTTCGGTTTATCGATAAACAAGGAGATTTCGATCGCCGCCATGACCAGGAAGGTGCAGAACATCAACACCCTTTCCCACCTCGCTAAATCGAGCTTATGATCAGTTGAACTAGCGCCCAGATTCGTCGCGATCGCCCCAACAACTCCGACGGCGTAAAGGTCTGCTAACCCGGCTACGTCCTTCACGCTGATGACGAGAACAGCGGGAATCGCTGCCGCCAGAAATAACCCGAGTGTTGGAACGCCGAAAGCGTTGAGCTTTTCAAACCTTCTCGGCAATTCCCCGTCCCGCGACATCAAGTAGGAAATGGCAATCAGGTCAACGATCGCGGTGTTTACCGCCGACAACAGTAATACTCCGAAGACCACACTAACACAAAGCCCGGCGATCATTCCGGCTGCGGGGCCCCAAGCTCCGCCAACAAAGGTCTGTCCCATGTACTTGAGCATGTAATCCCGAACCCCGGGGGCTCCGGGAGCATTGACTTCGTCGCCATGAATCTGGAGCCCGTTTAGCGCCTGCATACCCAGCCCAAGTAAGGCGGTGAAGATGCAAACTTCGAGCATCACCCAAATGATTGCTCGCGTTGAAGTATGCGAGACATTCGGGTTCTCTTCCGTGCTCCCTTTGTTCAACTTCATCACGCTGGTGGCGTTCGCGACCGCTTCAACCCCTGATAGAGCCAGCACTACCGCCACGAATCCGTTCCAGTTTTGCAGCCAGCTACCCTGCAGCGGACGAACGTTAGCAAACGCTTCCTTAATATGCGGGAGTACAAAACAACCGAGCAGTACGACGACGATCACCGTGGGAATAGAGACCAAGAACGCCAATCCAGCGGAATGTTTTGGCCCAAAATAATTGACAGCCCCGATCAGCAGGATGGCGACTGCCGCGCAGATCTCCGGTTTCGGCCAACCAAGGTATTGAAAGGCAGAAAGCGCGCTGAGAGCAGCCGTGACGATGTAATCTGCTATGAGCAAAAAGGCGCCCACGATGGAGATGACTTCAGATCGATGCCGGACGCTGGCATAAACTCCGCCGCCATTCGGATAATGCCGGCAGATAGCCATATAATTGACTCCAACCAAGGCCATTAAGAGGCACATGGCCGCGATCAGCCAGAAGGAGCTGTAACCCGCCACAGCAAACGCTAAGCCAACGACATACGCTTTGCTGGTGCCCCAATCACCGTAAAGGATTGCAGCGGCCCGCGGCGCATCAACATTACGCGGCCTTTTGGTTCTGGTAATGATCATCCTATTGGATCAATGGTGATTGCTGCTCTTGGTGTAATACGAACCGTTTTTCCACGAATCGCCTTTTGATGACAAGCCAGTTTTCTGAACTCGCCTTACCCCCGTCCAACGAACGGCATCTTCGTGGCCATCACGGTCATGAACTGAACGTTCGCGTCTAAAGGCAGGTTTGCCATATAGAGAACCGCATCCGCTACTACCGAAACGTCCATCAACGGTTCGGGGCGAACCGTTCCGTCAGCTTGAACCGCGCCTTCTCCTAGCCTCTTCGCCATTTCCGTCGCTGCATTTCCGATATCAATCTGCCCACAGGCAATATTGTATTTCCGGCCATCGAGCGACGTTGATTTGGTAAGTCCAGTGATCGCGTGTTTGGTCGCTGTGTAAGGCGCCGAGTTTGGCCGCGGGGCATGCGCTGAAATCGAACCATTGTTGATGATCCGGCCGCCTTGGGGCGTTTGTCGTTTCATTAGCCGAAATGCTTCCTGCGTACAGAAAAAGGGTCCGCTCAAATTCGTCTGGACCACCCGTTGCCATTGTTCGTACGTCACGTCCTCAAGCTCAGCGGCGGGAATGCCGGCTCCCGCGTTATTGAACAAAATGTCCAAACGACCCAATGCGCGTTCGGTTTGGGCAAATAGCTCACGAACTGCAGCCGGATCGGTCACGTCCGTGGGAACAGCCAGCGCACTGGTCTTACTTGCCTTGGCCAGAGCCAGAGTCTCATCGAGCGCTTCTTTCCTTCTGCCCACCAACACTACCTGGTAACCCGCCCCATGCAATGCAATTGCGACGCCCCGGCCGATTCCGCTTCCCGCACCCGTCACTAAAGCAACTTTCGTAAAACTAGGCATGAAAGAAAGACAAACGAGGAGTTCGAGGAGTCAAGGAGTTGTGAAGCGCGGCCTCCTAAAACAGCTTCGCTACCTCTAGAAGGGCGGCCCGACCGTGATAGCCCGGATTGAAGCCAAATGAATTTAAGCACATGGCCAGTCCCATCTCCGGCCAATTATGATGCTCGCTCTGGGGCACCAACCCAACCCAAGAAGACGAGCCGCCTCGGCCTACTCCTCCGTCCTTGCTTATAACCGTCGGCTCATCCGCATTCCGGTTAGAGATCTGCCAAGCCAATCCCATATCGAACCCGGTATCCTTTCCATTCGGGTGCTTTAGATCTCGCAGATGGACGCTGGTCGCATTATGGAGCGCCTGTAAAAAAGGAGTCGTCGGCCCATTCATCGCATCGAGATTGGTTTTAACCCAAGCATGCAAATCAGCCGCTGTGCTTTTAATATCCGAGCCGTTCTGGATCCTGCGGGTATCACCGTTCTCCACATGACCGGTGGCGATTAACTCCGGTGGAATATCGTCAGGCACAGTCGTCCAGGTATGTGCCATTGGGGGATTAGTTTGAGTCGTAATCCAATCCCTCAGGTACTTCGAATAGCCAGGCGAGAACGCGCCGTTATCCGCGATCGCGACGACCGAGTAACCTAACGTTACAAACGCAATATTGGAATAGACCCATTGGCCAGCGGTCTTGTCATAATTGGAGGGGTTTGACCACCACTCCTTCAGAGCGGGCGTAGGCGGTTCATCTTTAAATAGGGGCACGCCCTGGTCACCCGGACTGTTCTCGGGCATTCCCGAAGTATGCGTCGCCAACTGCAACAGCGTGATCGTTTCTGATTTCAGTTCCGGCAGAGGTTTTCTTACCAAGGTACCGTCGAGCGGTCCGACTTTATCCAGGATATGCAGGTAGGCGATTAACGAGCCGGTGAAAACTTTGGTCGTCGATCCAATACAGATAATGGTGTGTTCCGACATGTCCGCCCGATCGTTTGCTCGCCCATAGTTGTAGTACTTCTTAACATACGGACGGGAAGGGCAGTAGAAGGCCGCCGAAACGCCGCTGTTGGCGGGCACTTTCTTCATTAGCTCCTCCATCTGACCGGAAATGACATTTTCAATCTGCTCTTTGGTCGGCTGTGCCATGCACGCTAGGCTGACATAAAGGTGCGAATGCACGAAGCAGAAACAACGAGACGGGAATAGCCGCAAAAGAACGCAAAGAACGCAAAAAATCGAGCAGAGAAAAGTCTGTCATATCAATTCACAGCGCTGGCCGGGACACAACCAGCCAGGTGTCGTAAGGGGGACTCAACCGTGAATTCCTAGAGGTCCTCTACCTAATGAGTCGGCTTTTTCTGCGTTCTTTGCGTTCTTTGCGGCTATTCCCGTCTTCTCTTCTTCAGCGGCGTCGCTCGCAGCATCCCTTTTTCCGCAAAACTCCGACAGGCCGCGCAAGATCCCGAGAGCAAGGGTGCGATAGAGGGTCCATACTCTCATCGCGACTCTATGAATAAGCCGATTAAAGAGAATTGGACTACCGGCGACATCAGCGGCTTCGGATTCGCTTTTTCCTTAGTCCTTTTGGGTACAATCGTTTCCGCGTTCAGTGACCATCCCGTCTTTTGGCTGTTGGTCGGGCCAGGATCACTGGTCATCGGACTAACCTTGACAGCATTTCTGCGACACCTATTCAGCGCGCGCCGTGGATTAACGGCCCAAGGAAGGAACACAAAAATGCTGGGGTCAAACTGGCTGAATGTCCTCTGTCGAAAGGGGAACAACCCATAATGAAGCCTAACCAAAGCGCAAGCTTCTGAAATGTTAACTCAGTTAGCTTTTTACGCCGGTTGGTCGAATGTTTTTGCGATACCGGTATTCAAAAGTGTTTTTGAGAAACGATCAGACTAGCGGTCTTCGCTTTTCCGCAAGAACCCGATAGGCAGCGCAAAATCACAAGAGCACTCACAATCTTTGAAGTCGATGCTGCCTACACGACGATCAATTCACAAACACCTAACAAAGATGAAAAAACGAAGACTTGGAAACAGCAATCTTGAAGTCTCGGCGATCGGGCTGGGGTGCATGAGCATGACCGGCGCCTACGGTTCGGTAGTAGACAAACAAGACATGATCTCGCTGCTGCGAACGGCAGTCGAACGCGGCGTCACTTTCTTCGACACAGCCCAAGTCTACGGTCCATTTGCTAACGAAGAACTCGTCGGCGAAGCCCTGGCGCCGTTCCGCGGACAGGTGATCATTGCGACCAAATTCGGGTTCAAATTCGAAGAAGACGGCGGCGCTCCGCGTTCAGTCGGCTTGAATAGCCGGCCAGAGTACATCAAACAAGGCCTGGAACGTTCCCTTAAGCGGCTCCGGGTCGATGCCATCGATCTGTTCTATCAACACCGCGTTGATCCGCAGGTCCCGATCGAAGACGTAGCCGGAGCAATGCAAGAGTTGATTCAGGAGGGCAAGGTGAAACACTTCGGCATGTCTGAAGCAGCGGCCGATACGATCCGCCGAGCACACGCTGTTCAGCCAGTGACCGCCGTTCAGAGCGAATACTCGCTTTGGTGGCACCGCCCCGAGGCGGAAGTATTGCCGATGCTCGAAGAACTCGGCATTGGCTTTGTGCCCTACAGCCCGTTAGGAAAGGGATTCCTTACCGGTACAATCAATGTGGATACCACCTTTGCCAGCACCGATCTGCGGAGCCGTATCCCTCGGTTTACCGCCGAGGCTAGGAAATCGAATCAGGCACTGGTTAATCTGCTTTCTGCCATCGCGGAACGTAAACAAGTAACCACCGCACAGATCGCGCTCGCCTGGTTGCTTGCCCAAAGACCTTGGATCGTTCCAATCCCAGGAACCACCAAGCTATCACGGGTGGAAGAAAATATCGGTGCGGCCGAGATCGACCTTTCAACGGACGAACTGCACGAGATCGATGCCGCTGCAGCCAAGATCTCAATCCTGGGAGATCGTTACCCGGAAGAGCTGGAACGAATGACCTATAAATGAACGTGAATCAGGCGCAATGTGAACAACGCCCAACGCCCTGGAGGGGAGCCGCTTTACCGCTTCGCAGCTCGATCGCATGGCAAACAAGCGGCTCCCGGAAACGTCTCCACACATGGCCACACCCCAGCGTGTCTCCCTACTAATTGGGAACGCAGGCTGCCGGCTAGCAGCTGACCAACATCAATTACACTATCTATTATGAGCAAAGGAAAGATTGCGCTAGTAACTGGCGGAAACCGCGGAATCGGTAAGGAAATCGCGCGCCAACTCGCGACTAAAGGGTTTCGAGTCATACTGACTGCTCGCGATCCTAAAGCCGGGACAAAGGCGGCCTCATCGATCAAAGGCGATGTCGGATTCCTTGCGCTGGATGTCGCAGATGATAAGAGCATCACCCAGGCCGCCGAAAGCTTTGGTAAAGAATCGGACCGGCTCGATGTCTTGGTTAACAACGCTGGGATTTATCCCGACGAAGGGGTCGACATCCTCACTGCTACGCGGGCATTGCTAACTGAGACCTTTCAGGCCAATACCTTTGGCGCCATCAGAGTAATACAAGCTTTTCTTCCCTTTCTCAGTCGGGCGGACCAGGCCCGTATCATCAACCTCTCGAGCGGTTACGGTGAGATAGGTGGCCTTTCATCGGGTGTTCCAAGTTATTGCCTTTCCAAGCTCACCCTAAACGGAGCGACGATTATGTTCGATCAAGCACTCCGTAGCCGCGGTATCGCGGTCAACTCTGTCTGTCCCGGTTGGGTGCGAACCGACATGGGCGGCCCAAACGCCTCCTTGCCCGTTGAGGAAGGCGCGGATACCACGGTGTGGTTAGCTAGCGAGGCCCCGCATTCGTTGTCCGGCAAGTTTTTCCGTAACCGTCATGAGATTTCGTGGTGAAGCGCGTAAGACGACCAGGGAATTATCTTCAACCATGAAGACGAACGCCTGTCGCGCTATCCCTGAAATACCTACAAAACCCTACTGGCTAGCTAACTGGCGCCAGTTAACATTGGCCTTGTCAATATTACCATCGATATCTTTCTTGAAGTCTTTCAGGGCACCCTGGTTTCCGCAGACATACAGTTTCCCTTTGTAAACCATGAACGCGTCAGGAACTTCAGGGTCCGCCAGCACTCCGAGAGTGACCCCGTAAGCACAAAACGCGCCATATTGCGGAGCATACTTTGCCGGATCTTTTTCAAACTCGGCCTTATTGGCAGCCGAGGTAAAAAGGTAGGTCGCACTCTGATAGGTTGCCGACAAGTCCGAGCTACCTTTGACTGCTTTTCTTTCTTTATAGAAAGCGACAACGTCATACCCCTTCAGTATGACGCCCTGGGAATCGAGGTTTTGTTTTGTTGTCGCCGTCCCTTGTTCCCCTTCGAAGAACACATTTTGACCTGCCGCTTTAGGTAATTGCACCGCTACCTGGCGGGCAAGAACTTTTGCTGGGTAGGGTCCACCGCCGAAAACCGTGTTTGCGGCGAAGAGAACCGCAAGAAAAAGAGTCGTGGCGACGCGCCTGGAGAGTTTAGTCGTGGATGGCATGAATCGCGCCTCCTAACTAAGTCCTTTTATACCAGCGATCCATGTAGAAGGAAAACGGAATTTCCAGCCCGGTGCGGACGTCGATCGGATTCCTCTCGTACGGGACATTTTTCTCGACCTAAAATTCTCAAACTACGGGTCCGCGGCGCCCTGAGCGTTATCACGCTGGATAACGTTCAGTATTTCGATTCGGAGATGCTGAGCTGATTCGTTGCTTCCATCCGCTAGGAGTCCTTTCTCAACCGCAGTAAGCGCTAGTTTAGGCTGCTGCTGCTCCAAAAGCATTTGAGCAATGCGCACACACATAACTGGGTCTTTTGGTAGTCGGGACAGACCAAATGCGCGGAGAAAGTCTGCACGCTGCGGATTGTTTTCGAATTTTGCTAACGCCACATGCAACTCGGGATCGCCCGGGAGTGATAGCAATGCAGAGCGAAGCCATTCTTCACTCAGATCTGCATTGGTCAATAGCGCGTTATGTACCCAGTCTACCTCTTTGGTGTTGCTTGCGGGAAACAGGGTTCGTTCGCCCCCCGCGGTTAAGAACCATTGTGTGAATTGGGCACTAGCCTGCCGGGCTTCCATTAAAGGTCTCACCTCCTGAGACAATCGCTGTCGACCTTGCTCATCGACCGTCACAAGCGAGCCATCCTCAGAGAATCGCAGTCCGGTGGCAATCTCCGAAAGCGTTTCAACCGGGAGCCCTTCAGAAGGAAGATCGGACGTCGAAGAGCCGCTGCCTGGGCTTTTATCAAGCACAGTTTTGACCTGTCGAGCTAGTTCGGTTGGAGTGGCGAGATCCCAGAGCCTGACCGTGTTATCTGCACTGCCAGTAAGAACTCGGGTGCCATCTCCACAGAATGCCACGCATCGGACGGTATCCTGATGATTAAAAACCGCGATCAGCTTGCCCGACGCGATATCCCAGAGTCGAGCGATATTGTCACTGCTCCCGGTAAGAATCCGCGCTCCATCAGGGCTGAACACGGCGCAGCGGACCGGCTCTTCATGGGCAAAGACCTGTATAACCTTTCCCGAAGCGACATCCCAAAGGCTCGCCGTCTTGTCGGCGCATGCAGTGAGAACACGCTTGCCGTCTGGACTGAAAGCGACACCGTCCACACTGTCGTCATGATCAAATGAACCGATCTGGTTGCCCGTAGCAGCGTCCCATAGCCTGGCGGTTTTATCTGCACTTCCTGTAAGGATCTGGCGACCGTCGGAACTGAATGCGACAGTGTTGACAGCCTCATCGTGGACAAAGACAAAGAGCACCTTGCCCGAGGCTAAATCCCAAAGTTTTGCCTTCTTATCCGAGCCAGCGGTCAAAATTCGGGCGCCATCAGGACTAAACACTGCCGAGTTGATGCTGTCGTCGTGTGTGAATCTGGCCATGAGCGCGCCCGTTTTCATTTCCCAGATTTTGGCAGTGTGATCAGCAGCGCCGGTCAAAACTCGAGAACCATCGGGACTGAAAGCGACTGCATTGACGCTTGCCTCATGCTGAAAGGACTCAATGAGCTTTCCCGTAGTCGAGTCCCAAACCCTTGCCTTCTTGTCGGCGCTCGCGGTTAAGATGCGCTCGCCGTCCGGACTGAAAACAACAGCATTCACGCCATCCGAGTGGTCGAATGAAGCGATCAGCTCGCCAATCCTCGCATCCCATAGTTTTACGGTCTTATCCCAGCTCGCTGTCAAAACTTGTGAGCCGTCCGGGCTGAAAGCGACATCCTCCAGTTCATCCTTATGAGCAAACGACGCGATTAGTTTACCCGATGTTGTCCAGAGCTTCGCTGTCCTGTCCCAACCCGCGGTAACAATACGTTCGCCGTCTGGACTGAACGCAACCCGATAGACCCCGCCTTCATGCGAGAGAGTAGCGATTAGCTTAGCGGATGCGGCTTCCCAGAGTTTGGCAGTCTTATCAGCGCTGGCTGAAATGACTCGGGTACCATCCGGGCTAAAAGCGGCATAATAAATGCCGTCCTGGTGAGTAAATGTCGCGAGAAGGCGAACGGACTTCGCGTCCCAAAGCTTCGCGGTTGTATCCGCGCTGGTCGTCAGAATCCGACTTCCGTCAGGGCTGAAGAGGGCGAAGTAAACGATGCCCTGATGAGGAAACGATGCGATCAATGCACCCGATATTGCATCCCAGAGCTTGGCCGTCTTGTCCGCGCTTGCGGTAAGGATACGTTTGCCATCAGGGCTAAACGCGACCGCGTTCACGACGCCTTGATGTGCTAACGTCGCGATAAGCTTGCCTGAGGTTACATCCCAAACCTTTACTGTCTTGTCCGCGCTTGCCGTCGCGATCTCGGCGCCGTCCGGGCTGAAAGTCGCATCAGTGACACTGTCTTGATGGTCAAACGAGCTCAGGAGTCGACCGGAACTCGCGTCCCAAATTTTGGCGGTTTTATCCGCGCTTGCGGTGACGACTCGCGTACCATCCGGACTGAGCTTCGCAGTATTGACTGCAGCCTTATGAGCGAAAGTCGCGATTAGGTTGCCCGACCTTGTTTCCCAAAGTTTGGCTGTCTTATCCCAGCTTGCAGTCAGAATCCGCGCTCCACCGGTGTCGAACGACGCGTGGTACACCACATCGTGGTGAGCAAACAATCGGATCGGGACTGCTAACGCTTTTTCTCGGTGAACAATCAACTCGTGAAAGAAGCGCTGGGAAACAACTTGATTCGTCGGGTCGAACTTGATCGCACGGGCCAGAAGAGCA
>JAFAHI010000200.1 GCA_019237325.1 Verrucomicrobiota bacterium
CATGGCACTTACACAAGAATGTGTGGTCTTTTTGCGGGTTCACCTTGCAGATACGGTGAGTGCAATAAGAAGAAAGTGCGACCAGCTTTCCGTTTGCGCGGACTAAGAAGAATCCGTCATCGCGGAACTTGTCGTATATTCCGTCGGTAGCGTAGAGGGTAGCCGGGCCTGCGTCGATCAAGTGACCTTTGGGCACGGCGGCGGCTGACTTTTGAACCATGGCCAGGCCAGCAGCCACTAACGCTAGGAAGCGCCTGCGGTCGATTTCAGTTTCCCTATTCTCTGGTTCTTGGCCCATCGTCTCTCAATATTCGAAGACCAAACTGGTGACAATTCCCCAGTGCAAATCTTGCCGCGCATTATTATCCATCGGGAACACGTACCCGATACCCAGACGTGGCTGGATTGTACCTATTGTCTTAAGATTGACGCGGACCGCCGCGTTCCCTTCAAGGGAGGTATCACCCTTCTGCCCATGATTGAGGCCGGTTTCCCCGAGTAACTCAAAAACCGGAATCACCTGTAAGACGCCAGGAATCGGTACCTGTTCATGCGGGATCGTGTACCCGAAGACAAAGCCATATTCGAACGTCTGCAGTCCCCCGTCTTCGCCCGGTCCTACTAACGTCGAGTAGCCCAGAATCGATTGCACCGTGAAATGCTCACCCACACGCAAGTCGTTGAACACCTTGGGAACGAGTTCTCCGTTCTTACTAAGCGTAGAATTGGTCGGAACGCCTCCCTCAAAGGCTACTCCGAATGTGGCATCAACAAAGCCGCTAGTGGAAACATATTGATAGACGGGAACTCGGGCTCCTAAATCGATGTTATTGAACCCTTGTTGTCGTTGGCCGTTGTTCAGATCCCATGCGTAGGGGACTTCGACTTCTAACGTCAGTACACCAACCCCCTTTTCGATCTCGGCAGTGAGTACGTCCGAGTGCTGGCTGCGGATCTTAGTGTGCAATATATCGAGCCGAGCTTCGTTCACCTCGAGATCTGAATCATCGACGATGAACGGCTCTGGAAAGACGCCTTGGCCATACTGGCTGCGGCTATCGAGCAAGTCGAAAAGTCCATAACGCGAACCGGGGGTCTGTTGAGTCGAGTCGTCAGTGGACGATCCGGCGAGGGCCAGCTTCGGCGGCTGGAGTAAGAAGCAAAGCGCTAGGATTGCCAGAGCTGGAAAGCGCCGGCTAGGAACCGTCGTTGGCGCGGCCGGTTGCTGGTGAAAAATCGAACGTTGTTCCTTTAATCGTAAGTGGAGGGCTTCGCTCACGGAGTAATTGATAATGATTCTCAATTGCAGTGTCAAGAAGCCGACGCCTTTTTCTGTGTTTATTCCACGGCTGTCGCCAAATCCTTTTTTAAGCAAAAGTCCAATAGGAAGAGCAAAACCACGACAGCAGGAAGGTTAGAACCTGCTGTAGTTTTGCAACCAAAGAGGGGGCTTCCGGGTTAAGCCGGCGACTGATTGGCCGGCAGGACTCATGTCTTAGCCGCACTCGCCAAACCAATAAATTGGGAGCAATACTACATTAATGAATAACACAAAGGCTTATGCCGCTAATAGCCCAACCGATCCATTGGGCCCGTTCAGTTTTCAGCGGCGCGAAGTGGGTCCGCACGACGTCCAGATCGACATTTTGTATTGCGGCGTCTGCCATTCTGATATTCACCAAGCTCGCGACGAGTGGGGTGGTTCTATCTATCCTATGGTGCCGGGTCACGAGATTGTAGGACGGGTGATCAAGACGGGGAACCACGTCACCAAATTCAAAGCAGGCGACCTGGCCGGAGTCGGGTGTTTTGTCGACTCCTGTCGCGAATGTCCGGAATGCAAGGCCGGGCTGGAACAGTATTGCGACAGAGGGATGAGCCCGACCTATAACGGTTACGAGCAGGACAAGAAAACGCCGACCTACGGCGGTTATTCGACCCAGATCGTGGTTGATGAGAGTTACGTCTTGTCGGTTTCGTCGAAGCTCAGTTTGGAAGGAGTCGCGCCTTTACT
>JAFAHI010000542.1 GCA_019237325.1 Verrucomicrobiota bacterium
GGGCACTACTACATCGGCTACACTAGGGACCTGCGTGAACGCGTCCGAAAACATCAAGCCGAGGTCTCCAGTCATGCCGCCAAATACCGTCCATGGAAGCTCAAGGCCTACTTTGCTTTTGAAACCGAAGAGGTCGCCCGGCGTTTCGAGCGGTACCTAAAGTCCGGCTCCGGACGCGCCTTCTGCAAACGTCATTTCGCGTAATTTGCCCGCTCGTTCCTCGCGGGCTACAGCGCGGCAGGCTCCCAATCAGCAAGCATCCGAGTGTGTCGTACCCAAAGGGCAAAAGCGTCGCGTCGAATTAAGGGGGCTAAAAGTTCGAGGTTCTAAGTTCAAGGCTTTAGGTTGCGCACCAGCTTCGGCACGACTCTTTCCTAGGCTGTGGCCTCGGAATAGAACGTTGAACTTCGAACTTTGAACCTAGAGCTAAACCGGTGGTCGACGGCCGCCCCGAAAGACCAAGGATACAATAAAAAGCACCAAGAAAATCACGAACAAGACGTGAGCAATCCACGCAGATTCTCCCGCCACCCCACCCAGCCCGAGGGCCTCAGCGATGAGGGCGATAACTAAGAATATGAGGGCATATCGAAGCATAAGCGCTTGCAAATTAGGGTTGATAGATGGGCGCGGTCATGCCCGCCCTTACCCAATAGTTCGCATCTCACCGGCATAGTGAGTCCCTCAACCCGGCATTTCGGGGCATGCCCGGTTCTGACGTTATCAAGAAGCCGCTCGATCCTGTGAGCTAGCCGCGTTGTTACCCAGTGCGACCCGAATACCGCCGACAAGGTCGGTGATGAGGTCCGCAATCCGCCTGAGCTCCTCGGAGTCTTCGCTCGCACCTCGCCGTATCTCCGCAGCCAGCGTCTCGGTGGCGAATGCCGCTGCCATAATCTGCGGAGCGACGTCATCATGAAACTTTTGCCGGATCCGATCCTGCTCCTCTGTCTTACCGACCAGCAACCCTCGGATAAAGTCCTCATTGTTTTGTTCGGCAGCATGCCCTTCGACAATCAGCAACGAATAACCATCTTCGCGCTCGAACAATTTCGCCGTGCTTGTCGGACCATCAGACGCCGCTTTCAAGATACATTTCTCTGGGTGCACCGGAGCAGGAGCGGCCTCGCAATCAAAAGGTTCGGCCGTCGGCGTTTCCATTCGCAGGACCTCTGAGACGGGTATTACGCCCATCTCGTCTGCGGAAACACCGATTGCGTCGATAAAACTTTTATTCCACCCAACGAACCGGCCTGTATCGCGCGAGAACAGGGCGGCGGGCAGACAAAACTGATCAAGCCCTGCACAGAGAATGCGAGAGTCCTCAGGTAGTTTCATATCTGCTTAGATAGCATCGACTTAATAAAAATAAGTCTAGAGCGAAAACTAAAGCGGGTTCCGGCAGAAAAGCAACGCTGCTTGGAACAACCGCGCGAACGTTCCATAAAGCTGTCCACGCGGCTCAACTTGAGCGGCGTAGCAGAATTTGGCGGGCAATCACGAACTAGTACGGAGGGGCGATAGGTGCGCGCTACTTTTCACCTTTCACGTTCCCCAGGCCGCTGCGCGTACTTGCCGAGCATCTGCATTAACCGCAGCGCATTCATGGGCGCCCGGGTATTAACATCATTGTTAAAGTACACAAACCCACTTAATCCTTCCCGGGCGCAACGCCTCAAATGTTCTGCCCAGGGCTCTAACTCTTCGTCGGTATAGTCATGCGCCGATCCGCCTTGCAGGCCGTGGAAACGCAAGTACACGAAGTTGCTCGTCACCTCAAAGTCTATCGGCATGGCTAAAGAGCTCACCCAAACCTTGGCCACTCCGAATCGCTTAAGAATATCTCCTACACCGTCCTCCAGCCAAGTCGGATGCCGAAACTCAATCGCATGCGAAATCCTTCCTGGCAGTTGTCGGAGGAAATGAGTCAGCCGTTCCGTATTTTTAGGAAAACTAGGCGGTAGTTGCCAAAGGATTGGCCCCAGACGTGGACGTAATTGGTGACATCGATCAAGAAGCAGCGGGAACGATTTGGCCCCTGGTTTGAGACGCTTCAAATGCGTAACCGCTCGGCTCCCTTTGACCGCATAGAGAAACCCCGGAGGAACGGCGTCCCGCCAATCATCGACCATTTTCTCCGTAGGTAACCGG
>JAFAHI010000646.1 GCA_019237325.1 Verrucomicrobiota bacterium
TCGAAATAGAAATAACCGGTTAGGAACTTCGCAGGCGGAATTGGTGTGCAATGTCGAGATGGCGCGATGCCCGGAAGAAGATAGCCGCATCTGAGCTTCAACACTTTCTTCGTCGCGGATCTCTCCCATCATAACTACATCGGGCGCCTGACGCAGAATTCCTCGAGCCCACATGGCAAAACTGTAAGGACCATCGTCATCGACCTGAGTTTGGCTGATGTTCTCCAGAAAAACTTCGATCGGAGATTCAGCGGTCAGGACATTGTTTTTAACAGCATCGACGGAACGAAGAATGCTATAGATCGTGGTGGTTTTGCCGGAGCCAGTCGGTCCGCACAAAATTAAAAGCCCATGATCTCCCTCCATCAGATCCTTGATCGCGCTGATGTAATGGGGCGGCATTCCAAGATCGGCCAACGATTTCACGCTCCGTTCGTCGCGCTGCAACCGCAGAACAGCTTGTTCGCCCTGCGCTTGATAGGAGGTGTTGACTCGAAAATCGTAACGCTGGTCCCCGATCTTTATCGGGAATGTGCCGTCCTGCGGCAAACGCACATACTGGATTTCGAGTCCGGAGATGACTTTGATTCGTGAGATCACTTGCTTGGCGATGTGCCCGGGAAAATCGCCTTCCTGGTCGAACCAGTCTCCGTCGACTTTGTATCGCACCCGCAATTGCTGGGGAAATTCCTGGAACATGATATCGCTCGATCCCAGCTCGACTCCCTTGTAGAGGATGGAATGCACGAACTTGATAACCGCCTCTTCATCGTTGCGATACCGGTGGCTAGATTGCTGGAGACTGTCGGCGTGAATTACTTCTAATCGTTCGTTCTTCTTATCTGCATGATCCAGTGCAGACATACTCCGCAGAATCCCGGAAGCGCTGATGGCCATGCTTTCCGAGGTGGTAATAAACCGGTCCAGGGCTTGGCCATCAGCCAACACCTGCTGAACGCTGAACCGGTGCCGGAGCGCACCCTCGATCTCAGCTTTGACATTTGGAGGTAATAACCTCTCGACCGCCAACGTCAGTCGCCGCCGCGCACAATAGACTGGGCAAGCCGCATAGCGTCTCTGCAACGTCGGACTGAACCAATGGTTCACTTTCCCAGAGGGCGAAACTTCATCCAGATTAATCCAAGGAGTTCCACCGTTGGTTATCTCGATTGCCAGCCTAACATTCGAGGGAGTGAGATCCAGGTTATCCATGACCAAATTCAGTACGTGCCTCAAATGATCCGGTTCACACCAAACCGCGGTTAGTTTGGGAACACCCCAAAAAGCGTTTAGCACCTGAAACTCCGGCTTTTGCAGTAACCCATCCAGACCGGGGATTGACGAAGCAATAGTCAGCTCGTTGAGCGTTCGAGCCACTGGGAGGAGTGGAACCGACAACGCCGGCATTCTGAGTCCGTTGGGGGAAAACCGGAGCAAGGTCGGATCGAACGGCGTCAGACTGCTATCGCGAATTAATTTCGACAGAATCGACCCCAGCTCGAGATCGAAATTCTTGCTATATCGTTCGATGAGTGAATCGGCCTGCCAGATCGCCGTCGGGTTGGTTGCATCGGAAGACTCGATATGCTCCAACAGGAAGCGGAGCTCGTTTTCGCGTATCCCCAGGAACCGGGCAACGTGAAAATGGAGCAAATGATTGAGATTCTGAAGCGGCTCAGACTGGCGCCACCCGTTCGTCGCCGCTAACATGGAGCTCATTTTACTTAGTAATTGCCGAACACATCGCTACCCCAATCCGCAGCCACGGTCTGTAAGTTGGCCGGAGTAATTATCGATGCCGCCGGTAGATTGTTTGGGTCGCCGAGAGTGTTGAAATTCCCGGCAACAATGATCGGGTACGGGCTCACGATCGAAACAGGACCAGTTAACTTTGCGGCTCCTCGGATTAGAATGACTGCGTTTGTCAAAGTATTACCCGCTGCATCCTGAACCACGAGATAAATAGAACTGAGCTGCTGAGCGCCTGGAGCACTAAGATCCAATGCCAGAATGGTTTGGGAAGGATCCTGTTTACTCTGGGCGGCGGCAAACGGGAAGATTTGCCGGTTGCCAGTCCCTTCACTCTGTGAACCAGCTTTAGCCGCCATCGGATAGGCCAAGCTCGCGCCGCCTACACTCCCCCCGACCTGTACCCAGCACTCTTTCTGTCCGTTCGGAGTCGTGATCGGCTTATCCGGCCGCGCCACGGCCAAGGTATTGCATTGCTCCTGTAAGAGCGAGAGGTTAAGTCCGTTCGAGGCACCCTGACTGCTATTGTTAGTTTCGTAGACGCTGTTTAGCGGTGCAGAATCAATTGGGAGGACGCTGCTGGTTACAATCCTGGTATCCAACGAGGTCCTGGCATCCGCAAGAAAGTCGGAGCTTTGCGTGTCGTTCGACAGCTGAATCGAAGCGTTATTCCCGGATGGATCTTTTACCTGCAACGAGTCCTTACCATCGGTGAAGGCAACATTTTGTCCGGCAACGATTGGAAACTCAGAAGAAAAGCTCCCGGATACAGAAATAGTGGACTTGGAAAAGACTCTGCCGATATCCTGACTCAAGACAGCTGGAGTAAGCGTAAACGAGTTCGCGGCCGAGAAGATAGTAAACTGCGAGACTGGAATTTCGCGGACTGCTATCTGAGGTTGATCGGTAACCGTCAGGTCCTGCAGCCGCACGTTGGGAACGGTGGACTTCACTGTGATATTCACATCGATCGTCGTCTGGCGGGCGTACGACTGGCCGAATAGGTCTTTCTTATCAGGGAGTGGTATATATTGTCCGGGATCGTCGGTGTCGGCAAAAGGTTGAACACGCAGAACATTGTTGCTCGTGCCGTCAGCTGTAGAGCTTAAGCTTAGCGAGAGACCGGCTACCGGCCCCGAATGATTCAGCCTGGCCAGGTCGACTTCTCCGTTAGTGAGGAGGTCGTTTCGGATCATTGACTCCAGGCTTAACAGCGCCTGCTCCGTCGAAATGCGTAACCCGTCCTGATTGAGATTCCGAGCGGTCATCGTGCGTTGACTATCCACGAAGGCAAGATAAGAAGCACCTATAATTCCGGCGATCACGACGAGCACCAGAACGTAAACTAACACCGAGCCTGAATTGTTCCGCTTCACGGTTTGGATTCTGGGAGGGGACGGGTTGTTTGACAGTAGTGGTTCTTGACCGCGATCCGGGAGGGCGCGCGTCCTCGCGCGCCGGGAAACGGTGGTCCCGACGGTCGGTCTCGCAAGCGAGGCAACGCTCCACGGTCCCGACCGTATCGGCGCACGAAGACGTGCGCCCTCCCGGACTGCAGAACGCCGTGATCAATGCAATATCTAGTTCGAAAACTGCACGTTGGTCGGCCGCCCCTGCAGGGCGATTTACTGGCGGGCGCCTTCCCAGGGCTAAAGCCCTGGGCTGTTCTCTTAAGCCATTTCATGGCCAATCGGTTTGCCGATTTAGTCACGTGGCGAATCCGCAATAAACTGAATTATTCATTGCATCTGTAGCGGCACGCCGAAAACATTGAATGGGACCTGATCTACCGTGGTGTTCACGTTCCATTGAGCCTGAACGATGCCGAGATTACTCAAGTTGAATATCGGCTGATGGCTATTCTGCACGTTATCGGGTTGATCGTTATTCAGAGAGGCGCGCGATGCCCCAGCAAACACCCGTTTTTGAATTGCCCCACTTCCTGTCTGCTGACACTCGATCTGAGCCCCGTCAAAGTGAAACGTGGTTGTCCCGTTTTGGTTAACACAGACCAACCAATCTCCGGATGAATTCCCAGGGGCAAGCGGCCCATTGCCAGAACTCGTAGGAGCGTCCTGATAAATTTGAAAATCGACGGCGCTCTTGATCGAATCGTTCATGATCTCAGCCAAGGCTTCATGTTGGGCCTCTAACGCCGTTGCTTGCAGGACGGCGACTTGGCGTTGCATGGCGGTGAGCAGAAAACCGGTAGCCGCGCTAACCACTACAAAGACCCCGAGCATAGCGGCCAGCATCTCCGGCAGCGTGAAACCCGATTGTTGCGAGGCTGGTTTAGCAGGCTTCGTCATGGGTCAAGGATTCAGCACAACCGTCTTCGTCACCTGACGAGAGGCTTGGGTTCCGTAGGTCGGAATCGTATAAGTCAGCACCAGTTGCGCCCCCGCAGTTCCATTGGTCATCGAGATCGAAAAAGGAATCATTTTCCCAAACGCACCCGAACCGTTCTGATTGGCGATCTGCCTGGGATAATAAAGGTAGCCGGTTATCGGGCTCGGCGACGGCGATGCCGAAGCATTTACCGTGAAAGGTCGAGAATCGGCAGGAGCAAAGGTTTGCAGTTCATAATACTCACGCAGGATTCGTTCGGCTCGGCGATCCGCGCGAGTTAGAAGTTCTTGATAATCTGCCAGGCGCCAAGCGGCCGTAATGCCGACGGCGGAAAGTGTCAGGATGAACAAGCTGGCTAACACCTCGACCAGGGAGAAAGCGGATTGAAGGCGGAATCGCCGGGAGGGATTGCGTCTCCGTCCCGCGTCCGCGGGATACTTACCGAAGCCTAGTGCGGTCCCCCGCCTAGAGAGCGTCGTTTGTCCGTGAGCTAGAGACGTTCCCACGGCGCGCGAGGATCCGACTTCGCCACTCCCCCGAATACCATCCGTTGCTGATCCGCATTGCTTCGTCGGACAGGCTGCGCGCCCTCCCTTGTCGTGGGCGAGTGGCGCCGGGTCGTAATCCTCGAATATAGTCATGGTTGCGACCGAATCGGCCTCGCAAGCGAGGCAGCGCTCCACAGATCCCCACTCAGTTTGTGTTCGGCAAATCCAAATCATCGGGTTTCGTTTTTTGAATCTGCTTTTCTGGCCCATTCAGGGGAACTGGCGGCGGCTCACCGGGTAAATCGGATTCATACTGGAGTGTTTTTCTTTCGCTTTCACCCAACCTGTCGAAGCGGTGGTCCTCGGCGGGTATAATCGTCGGAGAAACGATGACGATGAGGTTTGTCCGCTGCTTAGAGTACGACCGTGATTTGAAGGCGTATCCGAGGATAGGGATTTTGGAAAGTCCGGGCACCGCATTCGCAGTGAAGGTCACGCTATCCTGCAGAATCCCGCCAATAACGGCCGCTTGACCGCTTCGTACGGTAATGTCCGCGGTCGTGCTTCGCGTCGAGATTATCGGGATCTGGGTTGTGGTACCCGGTTGCGCTGCACTCGTTCCCGAGATAGTTGAGAGAGTTGGGTTGAGATTGAGGTCTATCAGACCTCCTTCCAGGATACGAGCCACGACATCTATCGTCAGCCCGGTGGTAAAGGTATACGGCACGGTGCTGGGCCCGTAGACCTGAGTACCGGGCGTCTGGAGAAAGATCGTTTGCTTGGTGTCCGAACGTATGGTCACCGGCATGCCGCTCTTTGCCACGGTCATCGGTGAGTTGTTATTTCTAATCCAGCCCTTGGCCTTTAAGGCCTGTAGTGTGACCTGCACATCAGACATGTTTAACACCAGGCCATTGGTGAAAAAGCCGCCGCCGTGGGCGTTGATCGCGCCGGTTACAGTCTGAAAGTTCGAAGCCGGTGGAATACCCGCCTGCCCGGTAAGTGAAAACTTGGCGCCTTGTCCTGGCTGAAGCCCGAGAGTTTGGCTCCAATCCAAGCCACCCCCAATAGAGTTAGTATCCGTGACTTCAACAATATAGGTCTTGATGAGAATCTGTTTCTCCGCGACATCGAGTCGTTGGAGCTCTGTCCTGATTAAGTCGTGCTCTTTGGGTGTGGCGCGAACAACCAAAGAGTTACTGCTTCTTTCCACGAATACTGCAGTTTGCCCATTTTTTTCAAAGCCCCCTACTGACAACGGCGCGTCGAAAGGTACGCCCGGCTCATAGCGAGGCCGGCTTTGATCCGTACCAGTGCCAGAGGCCGTTCCTATCGCGTCCGGAGTCACAGCGGTATTATCGGGCTTCGGGTAAGTAGGAAAATTCGCCTGTGCCGGAGTGACCTTGATCCCTAAATAGTTGGCGATCGGTTGGAGCAAGAGTTCCGCAGGCTGATTCCTGATGATGTAACGCTTGGTGATATAGAAACTCGGACTTGCGATATCCGCTCGGTGAAGCGTATAGCGCTGACCATCGGTGATAACCTGGAAGCCGCGCGATTCAGCGATCTGATAAAAGGCTTGGAGAGGAGTGAGATTAGTTAGTGCAACCGAGATCTTCTCGTCCTCAGGAATGTTCGGCTCGACATAGTTAATTCCGGCCTGTTCCGCCAGGATCCTTAAGACTTTGGCGATCGGCTGGTTGGTAAATCGATGAGTCCTCGGCTTGTCCGGCGGCATCTGAGCCGTAGTCGCTGACTCCGCGTTCTCGCGTTCCCGCAACAATCGCTCGATTTGATCGACCACACTTTCCGGACTTTGAGAGGATTCGCTGCCCGGCGTTGCGTCGGCTGCCGGCACTGGCCCAGGACTCTGGGTCTGTGCCGGCGTCGGGCTACCGTTTTGCGCCACTGCCAGCAACGGCCATGCGACCACTATGATCAGCCTCTTAATCATGCTCAGGTTTCTTTTTCCGTTCTAAAGTGATCCGTTCCGTCCCGCTGTCTCCCACGTAAGGAAGCTTGCAAAGCGGTGCTCTGAATCCCGGTAAAAGGATGGACACGCCACCGGAGTCAATTGGCCCTACCTCCAACAAAATCGTACTCTTTTCGCTCATGTCCCTCTCCAACGGCAGACCGTAAGTACGCGCTAACTCAGTCAGTTGGACCAAATCAGTTTCGGAAACCGTAACTGGGATCTTTTCGGTTTCGCTGAAGGCCACTCCGTTGATTAAAGCGATGGCATGGCTTTGTCCTTCCCCGGTGCTAACTCCTTCAACGAAAAGGTCGTTCTGTATAGCAGCCACCAAGGTCTGGAGGTAACGTTGCGCTGCTTTGCTACTAAAGGAGTTGTCTAGTTCTACGCCTTTCCCGACCAGCGTCTTACCGGCATCTGCACTAATAAACGGATCCCGGGGAGCGGGTATGTATCTGAACGCGTAGAGGTCTGGTAAGCGCGGCACGATGATCTCTCCGGCGAACCCGAAGTTGCAAACAACCAGCAGAATAAAAAGGGTTGTCGTCCTCATTTTGCCTCTCATTTCCCGGTCAGCATTCGAATGGTAAGCCGAGTATCCAGATAGGTGGGTTCGGTTGAAAACGGTGGAATGTTAGGCGGCCGGCTTAACAAGACTTTATCGAAATACAAGAAGAGATCGGCATTCTCCTGTTCCGCCAGAAGCGGCACTAACCGATGGAACTCCAGGCTGGCGGTGCCGGCTTCGTAAATGATTGACATTTCGCCGTTCGGAACTCGAACCGGCTGTACGATAAGCCCCGCCTGGGTAAACCCAGCGATGCCCGCAGCCTCAAATGAGGAACCGTCACCGGTTAAAGGCGCCGTTGGCGCAGAGTTGATATGTAACGATGAGGTGCCTCGGGACGCGATCATCGTGTCGCTAAGGCGAGTGTAGAGCGCCTCGATCCTCGCTTTACTAACTCGTAGCCCCTCGATTTCGCCTTCAAGATGGTTGTTCGCAATTTCCTGCTGTTTGTTGTCCTGGTCCAAAGATTGAGCCGCGGTCCAACCATCGGCCAATAATTTGAGCTCCAGTCCTAGCAGGCCGGCTGAAACCAAAATGGCAGCAAAGAGAAAGAGCGCCTTGAATCTCATGTACTCAGTCCGGATTGGTTAGGCTTCATAAGCGGTCCGGATCTGCGATCCGCTGCACGCCTAAGGTCGAGTAGTTACCGGCCGGCGTAATCGAATAAACCAGAAAAAACGGCACCAGACTTTCCGTGCCCTCAAGAAGTTTCGATCTCAACACCTGAGACCCCGCAGGCAGGTGCTTCTTCAACTCGTTAGTAAAAGCTTCGAGTTCTTCGGCATGCCCAAACTTCAGGCTTCCTTGGATGGAAAGTGTATAGAGCTCGGGCACCCGATACGTTCCACCCGCGACTGGAAGTGCTTGATATCTGGATGACTCTATCCCGATCTTTTCAAGAACAGCATCCGGAGGGACCGTTTGTTCAATTGCGGCGAGCACGGCGCTGCACGGGAGGCGACCTCGAATAATCGGCTCCCATTGCTGGATTTGGCTTAATTTCTGCCGGGTATCCTTAAAACCAGCTAACGTGGTCTGCAGCTCATTGGCGGATACCGCAAGTTGAGCCTTCTTATCGGTTAGAGCCTGATAATCCCGCCAAGTGGTAAACGCAAAGAATAGGACTGGTAATTGGAGTAATCCTGTGACCAACACGATGAGACCGACTACCCGAAAGACCAGCTCTCGCTGATAGCTCCGCAGAACGATTCTTTCCGGGCTAAGAAATAAATTCTTCATTTGAATTCCTGAGCGAGCCAGCGTGACAAGAGAGCAACCGGCGACCGCGTGGCAATGTTAGGGGCCCGTTGACGCTGGATAACAATGTCCCCACCTTCGATCTGTTGCAGGACGGGTCCGGTCAGTTGGAATCCCTGGACTTCAGAATACACAGGATCTTCCTCTGGTGATGACGACCAGACACAAACATAGGGCTCTTTGTCCGGACTCAATTGTTTCGCGAGCGTCGCCAATTCGTGATTTACCGACTCGATGTCCTCCTCGTACTGCCGAAACAAGATTACTCTTCTGTCTTGAATAACCGCCAGGGCTAACGAGCTCGTAAGACTCAACAATAAGAAGGCGGTTCTCTCCTGGGTTGGGACCCTCTTTAAGAACCAGGCAAGACAGGCTACCGGAACGGGCACGATTGCAAGTAGGGCCGCGTCTTGCCGTTCCGTCCAAAGCTCGCACTCCACGCAGTAGTCAGCTGGCACCCCGAGGATAATGATCTGAGAATGTTTCCCTTCTAAGTGTCCGGTGATCGGTTTGAGCGTTGCGTCCAGGACCGCCCATCGAAACGGCCGGTCCTCATCCCAGGCACCAATTACCTGCCGCGGTTCTTCCGCTAAGCTTTCCAAGATCCCCTCAACCGTCGACTCCCTGAGATTCGGCACCAGATGAACGTTGAAATACAGATCGTTCACCGTGCAGTCAGGTAACAGGAGCAACTCCGTTTTGCCTCGTAGTCGGTTTCGAGCTAACAGCTTAGACGTGAAGCTGCGAACCCCGGCGGTACCGGGATCCGATCTGCTCAGGATAGGAGGCGCATCCGGTAAGTCCCCGATGTCTTCTTCGAATGCCACCACCCGCTGGCGCCGAGTCAAAAGCACTGAGCAAGTCTTAGAAGAAAGGAAGAACACGCCAACTTGATCAGGCGTTGCGAACAATCCGCCGGAGAGATAATACCGGAGCGGAAAGTGTCGAAGATAATGCCTGAAAGTGTATTGCATTGGTCTCTCTTAAATCACCAAATGAGAAATATTACAACTCCATTTTTCACTGTAATCTAAATATGTTGTATTACCTCCATGGCGGGTAGGAAAGTGGCAAAAACGATCCCGCCAATTACTACACCAAGGGCAATTATTAGAAGAGGATCCAGGATTTGTCTGAGCGCGGTTAACCGGCTATCCAATTGACGCTCCAGTAAATTGGTGAGTCTGAATAACCCGTCACTGCCGGCGCCGGCTGCCTCCATGAAAGCGAGCCCATTGATGACCATCTCTCCGAAAATATCCCGGTCATCGTTCAACGCCGCTGCTAGTGACTCGCCCCGTTGCACCCGCACTAAAGTCCGACCGATGGCCGACCGATATTCATAGTTCCAGCTCAGGTCGCGACACAGGAGGAGGGCCTGAGTCGTTTTCGCTCGA
>JAFAHI010000648.1 GCA_019237325.1 Verrucomicrobiota bacterium
GCGGAGCGGCGGTCCCATCAGACCAGTGACCAACGGGAACCAGAAAAATCGTCATTCGGTCTTCTGGATCGTCGGCTGCGATAATCGGCGAGCCTGGCAGATTGGCTCCCCAGCTATTGGCGGTTGTGCGTGCCACAAAAAACATCAGGTGTGGGTGCCAGCATTGTGCACTATCGTTCAAGTACTGCTGCTTTGACATCATGTAGCACATCGCGTGGGGTTCCAACGCGGGCAGTTGGTTCTCATCTAGCGCTGCTGAAATCGCCTCGAACATTTGCTCTTTCGATTTGCCTTCCAACACGAGTTTCGTCTTCATCAGCGTAATCGGCAGGTAGGTCCGCACGGCCGCCGCATTAAAGCAAATCGGGGAACGGATCTTGGGATTCCAGAAATCCGGATCATCGCCACCAGCTGTCCATGATCGTTCCACCATACACACAAAACCATTACTGCCTTTCACAGCGGTCTTGTATCCCTCTCTCCTAAGAACCAGAATTTCAGCGGCATCCGAGATCGATTTTGGAGCAGCGCTTCGAGCCAGAGCGATTTCAGAGTCCTGATCTGGGATCAGGTACTGATCAACCGGAGCCATAGTCGGATATGGCGTCTTATCTGTCTGTGCTTTTGCCTGCCAGATTGCGCCGGCTACGGCGATCTGCGCCAGGATGGCCACGCCGGTTAAAATACCGATTTTACTTTGAATAGAACGTTTCGTCATAAGCTCTTTTGTCGGTGGGTCTTGAGAGATACAGGTATCCCTCCTAAATGACGAACGTAGGCGATGATTTAGGACACAATTTCGGAGGCGCTTCGCTCTGGTCGTTCCGCCTCCGCCAACGTTCTCGTCGAGCGCTGCCTTGCTCGCGAGGCCGCGCCGCGGCCGCGGGACGAGGCCACCGGGTCGCGACGCCTGGAGGGGAGCCGCTTTTGAAGGTTGCCCGTCACGTGAGGTGATCGCGCAAACAACCGTCGTATTTCTGAGAGGTCGTCTAGCAGGCGGCTCCCGGAAACGTCACACGATTCGGTTTAGCCTTATCGCGTTACATTGGTGGAAACGACGTGAATCGCGGTGGGTTGTAGGGCGTCAGGAGACGTTTGCGGGAGCCGCCTGCTCGACACCGCCCAACTAGTAAACGCGGGGTTTCGGGAATGTGCGTGCAAACGGGGTCCGGTTAAAAGCGGCTCCCCTCCAGGTCGCGACCCGGTCGGCCTCGCGAGCGAGGCAGCGCTCCACAAGAACGTTGGTCGAGGACGGGGACGACAACGAGTACGAGAAGGATGATGTCCTAAATCATTGGAGGTACTTCTCGATTTCCGCGATCTCGTTAGCAGTTAGCGCTGGAAATGAAAGGCCGGCATACAGTTCTTCAACTTGAGCCGGGCGGCTGGCTCCGATTAGGATCGAGGTAATTTGTGGTTGGCGCAAAATCCAGGTTACAGCCAATTGAGCCAGACTTTGGCCACGCTGCCGGGCAAACGCCGCTAATTTTCGGGCGCGATCGACCACCTCTTGGTTAACATTTTCCGGTTTTAAAAACCGGCCGGCTTTCCCAGCCCGCGAATCGGCCGGGATGCCTTCCAAATATCGCTCAGTGAGAAGACCTTGGGCTAAGGGGGAGAAAACAATACAACCGATCCCTTCTTCTTTTAGGACATCAAGCAGACCTCCCTCAATCCGGCGATCAAACATGTTGTATCGTGGCTGATGCAGCAGACAGGGCGTACCTAAAGCGCGTAAGATTTTTGACGATTCGCGAGTTTGTTCGGGAGAATAGTTGGAGATTCCGACATAGAGCGCTCTACCGCTGCGGACAATGTGGTCCAACGCTCCCATCGTTTCTTCCAGTGGAGTTTCCGGGTCAGGGCGATGCGAATAGAAGACATCGACGTAATCGAGTCCCATTCGTTTTAAGCTTTGGTCCAGGCTCGCGATTAAATATTTTCTGGAACCCCACTCCCCGTAGGGGCCCGGCCACATATCGTAGCCGGCTTTAGTGGAGATCACCATTTCGTCCCGGTAAGCCTTGAAATCGGCCGCAAAGATTTGACCAAAGGTGCGTTCAGCCGCGCCTTGGGGAGGTCCATAATTGTTGGCCAGATCGAAATGGGTGACCCCGAGGTCAAACGAACGCCTCAAAATAGCTTGGCTAGTGGCGATCGGATCGGCGTCCCCGAAATTCTGCCAAAGCCCAAGAGATATTGAGGGCAACAATAATCCGCTACGACCAGTTCGCCGGAACGACATCTGATCGTAGCGCGCAGTCGACGCTACATAGGTGGTGGCTAGCTGGGAGGCGGTGGGCGATAAGAAGCGCTGGGGCGTCATGAGTGCCAAAAATCTCACGCAAAGCCGCAAAGGAGAATAGGAAGAAAATTCTCCGGTATGTCGTTTCGACCCGGTGTGGCCGCTTGAGCGCCCCGGCAACCAGGTAACACCGCTGGCTTTTCGCCTTCCCTCACCACCGACCAACCGATCAGCGGCCGAGAGACCTAGGCCTTTTAGCCCTGAAAAGTGTCCACAGAGGGATGAAATGCAGATCCGGCCCTAAGGTTGCCGTTTTGAGTTTTGGATCAAAGCAAATCGTGAATGGCGAGACCTTATCTCTGCGATCAAAAGCGGTAATGCGTTCTTTGATTTCTTTGCTTGGCCGATAGGTTCTAGCGCAAACCTCGATCGTAGCAAACCAGCCTTTATTTACTCGCGGAAAGCTCATCGGCATATGGCGCTTGAGTGCCCGGGCGATCATACAATTTTCGCGATCGCCTCGTTCCCCGTTCTCGATATCATCTTGAGTGACCTGAATGAGACGTAATGTTTTCATACCTTGGACTGAGTGAACAACTCACGTTCGCACCAGGTGCCTCAGGTGATTGCATATGACGAACGCGGGCAACGCGTTATTGGCTGACAGAGTGACCAGCGGGCCGCTTCCCAGCAACTGGCTGTCCAGAACGTGTGTCCGTCGTCGTAAAGTAGATATTCGTGATCGACACCACAGAATGGGCCCAAACGCCTCGCGTTTTGTGGCAAAGCAGTACGAGAAGTCCATTGACGACCCAAACAAGACGAAGATGAACGAGAAATACAACCTGACGGGTCGGCTTACCTGCGCGTGACCGGCACCGTAGGTGACCCAAAAGAGAACAAAAGCGAGCCCAAAGCCGATTAAACGGCGACACAGATTGTTTAAAGAAGAGTATCGAACGACCGCCTCACTCTGATCTCTCAACCCTTCACTGCCCCAGATGTAAGGCCGGCAATGATCTGTTTTTGGGGGAGCAGATAGAATCCAAGCGCGGGAACGATGGTTAGACTAACAAACGCGAGTACCTTGCCCCAATCGGTTCCGTACTGACATCGGTAAGCCTGTATCAGCATAAAGACACACCAGCCTACCATTGCGCATCGTGTTCGAGCAGAGCGGCGGGAGTGGTTTTAATTTTCTTAAGAAATTTGAATACTAATAACATCTCAATATGATGTTGTTATGTCGAGTGGATTTGATAGTGTTGGCACGTTTGGGTTGTCCCCCTGCGGCCAACTCGTTTTCGAAAGGGCAGCCCGGCAAGTCGAGGTTAGAGGTCTAGACCAGATGGACCAGCCGCAAAAGCTTGTCGCGCCCCGCAGGCCTGGCGGAGGCAGAAGGCACAAAAAGCGCAAAAGGACGCGATCCCCCGCTTCTCCCGCTACTTCAGCCCTTGGAAACGATCTTCCGTAAAATTAAATAGATGACGAAGGCGAGCCCAAAGCCGACGAACCAGGCATAGTTGTACAAGTCGACCAACGGGCCCGGAACAGAGGTGGCAGGAATCACTTTTATCGTAACAAAAAAGCCGGGTAAGTTTGGCAGAACGGCCAGTACAAACGCCACGACCGCTACCAGGCTGATTCCGTTGGTATAACGATATTCTCCCTCGGTATCGTAAAGCGCCCCGACGTTGAGCCGACGGCGGCGCACGACGAAATAATCCGCGATCATGATGCCGCCGATGGGACCGAGCAAGGCGCTGTAGCCGATCAGCCAGGTGAAAATATAACCGCTCGGGTCTGCCACCAGTTTCCAGGGCATGATCAAAACCCCGATAATCCCTGTAATGAGTCCTCCAGTCCGGAATGAAATCTTTCTCGGCGCCAGCTGTGAAAAGTCATTCGCGGGACTCACCACGTTGGCAGCGATATTGGTGGCAAGCGTTGCGATACATAACGCCAGCATCGCAACAATTAGTAATACCGGATTTCTAAATCGGGCGAGTACATCGGTCGGATCCCAGATCGTTTTACCGTAAATGATGGTTGTGGCTGAGGTAACCGCGACGCCGATAAAGGCATAAAGCGCCATGGTAAGCGGTAACCCGAGGCTCTGGCCGATGATCTGGTCCCTTTGCGACTTGGCGTACCTGGAGAAATCAGGAATGTTGAGCGATAACGTTGCCCAGAACCCAATCATCCCGGTCAACGCAGGAAAGAAAAAGGAAAGGAACTGGCCGGCTTTCGGCTGGCCCGGATCGAATGCGGAGGGTTGCGAGAGAATCGGTCCGAATCCACCGGCAGTCTGATACGCCCACAGCAGCAGCAGCAACCCGAGCGCGATCAACAAAGGCGCTTTGATATTTAATAGGAACCGGATCGAATCGATTCCCATGTAGACAACCCACATATTGATTCCCCAAAAGAACAGAAAACAAGCTAACTGAGGCAGAGTGATTCCGAATAGAGTGGCCATTCCCGGATCGGCCATACCAGGGAAAAATATGGCCAAGATCTTGTAGATGGCACTACCACCGATCCAGGTTTGGATGCCGAACCAGCCACAAGCTACCAGCGCACGGAGCAACGCGGGAAGATTGGCGCCAATGGTGCCAAATGAAGCGCGACAAAAGACCGGAAACGGAATTCCATAATGTGTCCCGGCGTGAGCATTCAGAACCATCGGGATCAAAACGATCAGATTACCCAGAAAAACAGTGAGAATTGCTTCCCACCAATTCATGCCACCGCCAATCAATGACGATGCCAGCATGTAAGTCGGGATACAGGCCGACATCGAGATCCATAAGGCTGCGAAACTGGCCAGCCCCCATTTTCGATGGTCCCAGGAAACGGGCGCAAGATCTTCGTTGTACAGCGAGCCGGCACGTGCTGCATCTAGCGTGGTTGAGTCTAAGGCGGAGGCCATGGGGGCTTGGGGGTTATAGGTGATAGGTTATAAGTTTTACGTTATAAGTTCCGGGTTGTGAAGCCACTTCACACGGGCGATCCCCGCCCAACCTAAAACTTAAAACCCATAACTTATAACCGTTTAGAAGTGTTGGGGTTCTCGTTTCAGAAAATTGCCGCGCCCGATCGTGCCGGTGAACTGTCCATCGCGAGCTGCGATCTCCCCGCGAACCGTTACCACGCTTGGACGCCCTTGAATTTCCCACCCCTCAAACGCGCTGTAATCCACATTCATCAACTGCGTCTTGGCGGAAATCGCGCCGCCATAGTTGGGATCGAAAACTACCAGATCGGCATCAGCACCCAGTTGAATGGTCCCTTTGCGAGGGAACAGTGAAAACAGTTTTGCTACTTGGGTGCTCGCGACGTTGACAAAGGTGTGCAGGTCGATGCGGCCTGTCTTAACCCCATAGGTATAAAGAAGCTTGATCCGTTCTTCCAGAGACGGAATCCCATTCGGGATCTTCGTGAAATCATTTTTGCCCATCACTTTCTGATCGGCAAAATCAAAAGGAGCATGATCGGTGGCGACGGTGTTGACGAGTCCGTCGCGAAGTCCTTGCCAAAGGATTTCTTGGTTACGAACGTCTCGTAACGGCGGCGACATGACGAATTTGGCGCCTTCAAATTCCGGGCGTTCAGCGTAGGTCTTATCTAACACCAGGTATTGGATCAAGGTCTCAACGCCAACCCTGACGCCGCGTTGCCGCGCGGCCACCGCGGCTGCCAGCGCCTCCTGGCAACTCAAATGGACGATATAGGTGGCAGCCCCAGTCAGTTCGGCAAAGGTCATCAGATGATGAACTCCTTCGGCTTCTACTAACGGCGGACGGCTCGCATGATGTTGGCCGGGATCGGTTTTTCCGGCCGCTAACAACTGGGCAGAACGCTCCGCGACCAGCGTCTCGTTCTCACAGTGCGCGGTGACGATCACCCCCAATTTCTTAGCCAGGGCCAGGGTTCGATACAGCTCCGTGTCATCGATCCCAAATGCTCCTTTGTAAGCCAAAAATATTTTAAACGAACTGATCCCTGAAGACACTATTTCGCGGAGCTGTCCCTCGGTCGCAGAGTCGTATTTCGTGACTCCCATATGAAAGGTAAAATCGCAGGCGGACCTACCAAAGGCTTGGGACATCCAGAGCTCGAACCCTTTCAAAGCATCATCCTGGCGCGATGGACAACACATCTCGATGAGCGTCGTCGTACCTCCTACCAGAGCTGCCTTGCTTCCGGTCTCATAGGTATCCTTTGAGTAGGTCCCCATGAATGGGAGATAAATATGAACATGAGGGTCAATGAATCCGGGGAAGACAAATTTTCCCGTAGCATCAACAACCGTGGCGTTCGCTGGCGCCGGAATATCGCGATCGATACGTGTGATGGTCTCGCCTTCGCAATAGATATCCGCGGTGTAGCGCTCGCTGGCAGTGACGATTTCTCCGTTCTTGATCAGCAAGGCCATAAGCAAAAAGTTTAAAAACAACCGCGAATGGACACCAATCTAACCGCGAATGGACACGAATGAACACGAATAGAGGAAAAACCAAGACGAACCGCAGATGGACGCAGATTTACGCGGATAAGATGAGTTGCTTCGTTCAAAGTCAGGAAAATTTGGTCAAGTTTGGGCGTTGTATAGTCGCGGTCGCTCACTGATATCGCCAAAGAAATGCATGAGCTCGATCCAGAAATCTGCAGCCGGAAGCTTTTGGGTAAACGCAATCGAAGCTGACATTATCTGCGTAAATCTGCGTCTATCTGCGGTTCGTTTTTAAGTTTTTCGTGTCCATTCGTGCCTATTCGCGGTGGTATTCATTCGCGTTTATTCGCGGTTTCTTTTGCGGTTGGTTCAGTGGCGGGAAAGCGAGTCCGATTGTTGGACGAAAGTGTCGCCGCTCCATTCGGCATCGCTTCTTACCGATTTAGCAGCGGCAGCTTTCTGCGCGGCTTTGCGTTCTATCTGGCGGCGGACCAAGTCTGCGTGAGAAGTAAAATAGTCGAGAGATTTGCCTTTGAAATCGGACAGGGTCTCGAACTGATGTTTTTCCATAAATGCGAGTAACTCGTCTCGCATCGGCTTAATACACTCGTATCCGAATTTCATGACTCCTGTGCAGACCTGAATTGTATCGGCGCCAAGCAGCATGAATTGCGCCGCGTCCTCGCCGGTTTCGATTCCGCCGATCCCCGAAATGGTTCGGCCAGGAAATTCTTGCCGCACCAGGTTGGCAGCCTCCATCACCATGCGCAATGCGATTGGCTTGACCGCTTTTGAAGAGTAACCGCCCGGCGTGGTGTAACCTTCAACGCTGGGTTCCGGTTTCAAGGTGTCGAGATTGACTCCCATGACGCATCGGATCGTATTGATAAGACTGACTCCTTTCGCGCCGCCCCGCAGAGCCGCTCGACTCGGTTCTTCAATCCGGGTGACATTCGGGGTCATCTTTGCCCATACCGGTTTTTTGGTTGCGACCGCGACCCAGCCACAGACTTCTTCCAAGATCTCCGGATCTTCTCCCATGGCGGATCCCATTTTTCGCTCTGGTAATCCGTGCGGACACGAAAAGTTCAATTCAAATGCGTCTACGCCGGTTTCCTCGCACCGTTCCACGATCTCGAACCAGGCGTCCTTTCGGTATTCTTCCATGATGGACGCAATCAAAATCCGGTCCGGAAACCGGTCTTTGCACTTCTTAAACTCTTCGACCCAGATTTTGAGAGGCCGATCACTGATTAGCTCGATGTTTTCCCAACCAATCACTTCCTGTTTGTCACCGGAGAACAGTTTGGCGTAGCGGGGAGCGACATTGATGACTTTGGAAGCGTCGAGACTGACCGTTTTGGCGATAACCGCGCCCCAACCTTCTTGGAAGGCTTTGCTGATTACGTTCAGATTAGTCCCTGGCGGGCCGGACGCGATGATAAACGGGTTGGGCAGATTCAATCCGTCAACAGTCGTTGCTAGAGTCGGCATGGTCCTGGGTCCCTTCTCTGTTGCAAACGCAAAGGAAGATCCTCAGACCGTTCGGTGAAAATTTCAAGATCGGTTTCGCGGGAACACGAACGGAGTGATGGGGTGATGGGGTGATGGAGTGTTGGAGTCTTGCGACGACACG
>JAFAHI010000574.1 GCA_019237325.1 Verrucomicrobiota bacterium
CCGACCCACCGAAAGGTTTCCACGCCCGATAATCTTTAGTAATCGCAACAGATACCGCCAAGTGCCGGGCTGAATACCCCAGGCCCTGCCGCCCAGTTCGCGAGGGATTGGGACAGCAAGAAATCCTGCTTCGCGAAGCCAACCAAACTCGAGGCTCAGATTCCGCGCTCGGACATCCGGCTTTTCCGCAGAAAGGGCACACCGATCCGCGAGCTCGGAAGCCCGGAGGAGAATGCTTGCAGGCTCATCCACTGGTGACACGTAAAATAATCGCGCGATGCGATGCTCTTGTTCGTGCCAATCAAGCCAAAACCTAACAAAAATGTGTTTAGGTTTGAGTGAATGCTAGCATCGACTTAGCTAATTTTCAGGGTTTTACTAAGCAGTCATTTGGCCATCACCAAAGGGAATTCCTATCAGTGCCATCGTCCGACTACGACCGCTTCCTGAGCCAATGATCGAACAAGGTCGAGGCCCTAGCATTTTTTCAGGCATCCCCCTGATAGCCTTCGCGAATTTTGCAGTGTATTGTGAATTTTCTGGCCGGCGAAGGCGATCAGGTCCCGTTTTCTTGAATTGAGCTATGACCAAATCCGACCGACGACAGTGTTATGTCGCGACGAGGGTGATTGATGCATGGGTTAAAGGCAAGCACAGTTTGAGAGACAGTATTGACGATCTAAATGGCGCCATTTGCTTCTTAAGCGATCAGGAAAGAGAGTTGAGTCTTTTTCTCCGACGGAAATGGGCGGTATTACAGGAAATCCAGTTTTACGCTACTTATCGAAGTGCCGGGCCAATTTCGCTCGAGCACTGCGCCATGATCGAGTCCATCATGACCGAAATGAAAAACATTCTCGTCGAGAGGTTACGCCGCAGCGTAACGTCGCCCGAATGAAGCTCCCCGAAGAATGGGAACATGATTCTGCAACCTGGCGGTTTTGCACCTCATCCGCTCTCCCTGACAGAGTTGGATAATCGCCAAGATCGCCTATTGATTCAGATGTTTTTCTTACATCCAAAGGCCGGACTCTGTCCGAACGGCGCTTGGATGAAAATGGAATCTTTAACCGATCTCCTGATCGACGGACTACAGGAAGCAAGCGACGCAGAACAGCAACTTTTAGAGGTGCTGCCGACAATGAGCAGAGTGGCGTCTAGCGAAGAACTCCAGGAGGATTTTTCTCTTCATGCTGAACAGACCGGTGCCCAATTGAAGAGGGTGGAGAACATCCTAAACGAGCTCCACGCGAAGCCAATTGGGGGTGAACCAGCAGAGGGGATGAGAGGAATCATTGCGGAAGCAGATCGGCTCATCGCAGAAGCCCCTCAGACGGATCCAGCGGTTTTCGACGCTGCACTCATCGCAGTCGCGCAGCGAGCCGAGCATTATCAGATTGCAGTCTATGGAACTCTGCGTACCTACGCGCAAATTCTCGGCGCAACCGAAGCGCTCGAACCGCTTCGGTTGACGTTAAACGAAGAAGTCGAGATGGACCGAAAACTCACCGCACTGGCAGAAACGGCCGTCAATCTCGATGCTGCCGAAGCGGACGAGCAACTCCAACAAGAAGCGATTGGAGAAGCTGAAGGAAGCAACGCTGGGGAACTTTCGGGATCACCCATTAAATGAAACTTTTATGTCGGCCTATGATTCAGACGAGTCGACCGGATCATTTATCGGTGAAAATTTGACGATCTTCCAAGCCAGATGGTTGCTGATACAAAGTGAGGCGTTAGGACATCTAGAAATGATTTGTTCGAGGCAATCTTGCGGGAATGGTTTCTTTCGGTTCCCGCGATTCTTTGGACGGGTAAGGGCCAAGGAGAGATCGCGCGCCGGGCAGTCGGCGATTTTATTCTTCGGCATTATCGTGAGTTCTTGCCGGTCTCTGATTCTCGCTAGACGTCTCCAAACCGTGCCGACTGAAGAAAGTAGCGTATCATAGTTAGCGGGACACCGGTCCGATTATTAACCCGCGGCAGTGAAGGGATATGAAATGCGTTGAAGCAAAAATCGTTGCCTCCACAAGGGAAAATCCGGCAACGGAACTCGATCAAGATCCGAATACCTGGTTAATCGAAGGAGAGCTCAACGAAGACATTACCGGCTGGGAGGCAGCGCGGTTGGACTTTTCGGTTTCCAAGATAAACGCTGAGATAGTGGAGAGCCGCGTGTCGGAGCCCAGACGTTTCACGATTCGCACCCGTGCTAGACCCGCTTTGCGAGAGGGTGAGACGATTCATGTTAATGTTCGACTTCGAAACGACGCTGGAGCAGGAATCAGCGTTGGGCCGTTCGAGCCAGGCTAATCGGCTGTCGCCTCGGTTCGTGAGGGAGCCTCTATCCCGCACCAACCTATCTTGGCGACTAGGAAGAATCGCTCAGATGAAATCACTCTGGCGAATCAAGTTGCGAAATCTATTGCTGCGCTCGATCCCTCAAGACATGGGCGAACGAGCGCGTCAGACCACAATCGTAGCGTGTATTATGCGTCCGATTGGAAACCTATGGTATCTCCAATTCACAATTGTCGCGGCACAGGCTTTGCGTTGATTATCTCCACCCCAGAAAGTTGAAGAAGATAGACAGAGCCCCCGCAAACAGTACCGCTCCCAGGAAAATACACACGGGAAGCGTCAATACCCAAGCGAGGATAATATTAATCACCGTCTTTCTTTGAAGTCCCGCGCGATTCGCAACCATCGTGCCAGCGATACCAGACGCCAGAACATGCGTCGTGCTAACGGGTAACCCAAACCGATCTGCGGCAAGAATCGTTGCCATCGTCATCAATTCAGCAGATGCACCTTGGGCATACCCAAGACGGTGTTTACCAATCCGTTCCGCCACGGTCGTGACAATTCGTTTCCAACCGATCATAGTCCCGAGGCCTAAACTCAGTGCCACTGCCGCTTTGATCCAAATCGGGATATACTCGATCGCCTTCTTTAACAACGCGGCTAAGTCTTTCAGATCTTCTTTCCCAAAATAGTTCTGTTTCTGAAGCTTCGTGATCGTCTCATGGATCAGATAAGCGTTTCTCCGCTGAGCTTGCCGCTCAAGATTAGGAAAATCTTGAATGGTGCTTTTGTTAGCCAACGCCGATCGCAACTCCGTCATTATGACAATCAGTGCTGGGATGACATCGTCATTGATCTTACCTGAAGCGGTGTCGAATTGAGTCAACGTTGTGATCGCCTCTTCGGTCGTCGGCGCTGGCTTGTCGGGACTCTTGGCTTTAACGAATTGAATAGCATGATCAAGCTGGGCGGCCAATTGATGAACATCCTGGGATTTGAGGTCCGGGTTTAGTGCCAGTGCCGAGGGCAATACAATGATCAAGACCAGCATCAAAAGCCCCATCCCTTTTTGGCCGTCGTTAGTTCCATGAGCGAAGCTCACGCCTGTGCAGGTCAGCACTAAAAGTCCGCGTACTGACCACGGCGGCGTCCGTTTTTGATCCGCCGGCTCGAACAGTTTTTCATTCTTGATGGAGCGCCGGAGCAGGTAAAGCACCGCGCCCGCTAGGCAGAATCCGATGATCGGTGACACTAGAAGTCCGAGAAGAACCTCTCGAATTTGGTCCCACCGCAATCCAGCCGCCGTCCCGGAGTGCATCCAACTATCCGCCAAACCGACCCCTAGAATAGAGCCAATCAGCGCGTGTGAACTGGAGCAGGGCAAACCGATGTACCAGGTACCGAAATTCCAGATTACTGCCGCCAAAAGGAGCGCTAATAAAGCCGCTGCGCCGGTTCCGGAGGCGACATTCAAAACGAGAGGTGGTGGAAGAATGGCAACGACGCTGTAGGCAACCGCCCCGCTAGACAAAAGCACCCCGATAAAATTCCATATCCCTGACCAGATCACCGCACCGGCGGCCGGTAAACTGCGGGTATAGATCACTGTCGCCACCGCATTGGCCGTGTCATGGAAGCCATTGATAAATTCAAAGAAAAGAGACAACGACAAGCCGATACACGCGAAGATGATTGCCTGAACCGTCACATACTCGCCTGCAATGGTCATCTCGGATAGTTCGCACCTCCCTCCTATTGGAATTGTCACGATTGTGTGACAAATCCTCATCGCGGCCTGGGCTTTTTTTTGCAGACTTTTGACAGGGAAAACCACCACAGCGCTGGCCTGCGAATTTGAGATACGAGGCGGTGTAAGTCACTGAGTTTTCGGCCAGTGCAGGGAAATTCTACAGTGATCGCGGATTGAATCCTGCGCCGGCTCCAATGCCGCTATCTTGTTGAAAACCCGAACGAATTCGTCCAAGCGCCGAGCGAGGCCAGTCGCTAAAATCGTCTCGGATATTTACCCTGCCGGTCTATCTGAAAGTTATAGGATGGCTAGCAACACTCATTATGGCGCTGGCGGCTGTCGGCATGCTTTGGCCAGCCGGAAAGTGACGCCGGCGACTTTAGGGCCGAGACGCTTCACAAAACCGGTGAGGATCAGCCTTTCCTGGCGCATCACTGACTGCCATCTCAGCTGATATTCGATCCGTGACCACGTGAGCGATTTTTGAGGCGCCAATCACCTGACCCGTTTCGTCTATTATCGGAGAAATCGTCAGCGAAACGTAGATTTGACGCCCGTCTTTCGTAGTTCGAACCGTTTCGAAATGATCTCGCCGCTCCCCGCGCCGAAGATGTACCAGGATCTCGTCTTCCTCTTTCTGCCGATCGGGAGGGATAATTTTCCTGATCGAGCTGCCGATCATTTCATTGGCCGTATAACCGAATATTCGTTCCGCTCCCCGGTTCCAACTCGTGACGATTCCGTTTAGATCTTTGCTGATGACGGCATCGTTCGAGTTTTTAACAATCGCCGCTAACAGACGGGACATAAGGTAGTATTCCCGGTGATCCTCATCGCTTTTTTGAATCTCCTCCCTCATCCGTTGAAGTGGACCGGTTATCTGCTGCTCGATGGCTTTCAATTCCGCGACGCAGGGATGGTTTTCCTTCTCCAATCGACTCCGGATCGATTCTATTGAAAAGATGGCGGACATGAACTCGGGCGCGAGATGCTGATGGACGTAGGTCGCGACCTTCTGCCTGTGGGCTTCTTCCCCGAAGGCGGCGCCGAGTTCAAACTCGGGGCTTGGCTCGATGGCGGTCGGGATCATGAGGAACACCAATTTCTGATCCCCGAGAGCCGCGTGCCCCGCCATGGCGAGATCTTCGCTGAACTTTCGCACAGTGATTGGGACTAACCGGCCAAATTCACTCCTGTCGCAGGAATGTAAATCCATCGCCACAATTTCTGACAGAGCAACGCGCGGGATCTCGTCGCGGCTTAGGCCCACGACCCGCAGAAAGGAACTGTTCGCGAAAATGAAGCTATCGGTTGCGAGACTCCCTACTGCCCTGGGTAATCCGAACCTATCCAGCACTTTGCACGCCGATATAATCGACTCGTACATTGGATTATAACGCGAAAAGATCTTAGTATAGTCTGCATCTTTGCAAATTCCAATTTCCAACGCCGGCTAAGCTCGATTTGCCGGTTGCCTTTGGATCACCAAAAACCAAGAAAATGCCGCTCCTATGTGCCCTCTCGAGGAAAAATAGTGGGTGGAAGAGCCGATTTCTCTATCGCCCAAGAAACCTCGTAATTATGGTGAATCTATTTTTGCAGCAATCCGAAAAGCTTGATCGAGGGCTTGGGTAGCTGGCGATAACGACATTGCCGAGGCGCCTTATCGGGCCGCCATCTGAGGAGCCGGGTTCCATGCCTGAATCGGCCGCCCGTAAAATGATCGTAGCAAACTTCCACGACGAGTTCCGGCTTGAGCGGCTTCCATGCGCGAGCGCCGGCCGGAGCCCAGCGGCTCTTTCCTCCGGGCGCACCGCCATCAAATCCAGGGGGGCGGATGAGCTTCTCCAAGCGCTTCGCCAACTTGATTCGTTCTTCCTGCTTGAGCCCGGAGGTGAAGCCGACATGGTTCAACTTGCCAGCGGCATCGTAGAGGCCGAGGAGGAGCGAAGCGACGCCTTTGCCGTCAGTAGTGTACCGAAATCCGCCGACGACACAGTCGATGCTCCGGTAATTCTTTACCTTCTGGAACCCAGGAGAAACGCCGCTCACATAGCGACTATTCCGTTGCTTGCAGACGACCCCGTCGAGGTTGTTTCCGGTCTCTTTTAGCCAGGCTTTGACCTGCTGGATTTGAAGGGTGACTGGCGACAAGCAGAATCGGTCCGTCGTTTTAAAGTTGCTGGCAAACTCCTCGAGTTGCTGGCGGCGTTCTGAAATTGGCAAATCCCGTAAGATGGCCTTTTTGCTAGCCATCAGCAGGTCGAACGCGATGTAAAGAGCCGGCGTTTCTCTGGCCAATTTAGCAACCCGCGATGCTGCTGGGTGCACTCTTTGCAACAGTTGATCGAACGAAAAGGAGCATTCCGCCGGCACGGCCAACTCACCGTCTAAAACCCACCATTTTGGTTTCAAGCTCTGAACCGCACTGACAATTTCCGGAAAATAGCGGCCGAGTGGCTGACCCGCCTTCGATTGGAGAAAAACCTCATTGTTGCGGCGAAAGATCAGACAGCGAAAACCATCCCACTTTGGTTCGTACTGCCAATCATTTCCGGCCGGTATTTCATCAACCTGCTCTGCTTCCATCGGTTCAATTGGCGGTTTTAGCATATCCCAGCTATAGAGATCGCGTGTCGGGTGTCTCGCGGATCAGTCGCTTCTAGGGGTATAAAGACGCCTAACAGAGGAGCTGCGAAAATAGATAGGATCCCTTCTAGATAGAATTTCTTCCGGCATCGAAGCGAACTAACAAACGAAAGGAAGACGACTGTGGCGAAACAGAGCGTGTTGGAGGTCGGTGGTAAGCAAGTAAAAGTAACCAACCTTGATAAGATCCTTTATCCTGTCACGGGTTTCACCAAAGCAGAGGTGATCAACTACTACATCGACGTATCGCCCGTTTTACTCCCTCATCTCAAAGACAGACCGATCAGCCTCAAAAGGTATCCTGAGGGAGTAGAAGGGTTTTTCTTTTATGAAAAACAGTGTCCGTCGCATCGACCTGACTGGATAAACACTGCCCGCGTTTCCAGCCGGCGAAAAGAGGGTTTCATCGATTACTGCGTCATGAATGATCTGTCGGCGCTAGTTTGGGCAGCAAACCTCGCGGATCTTGAGCTGCATACTTTTTTGCATCGGGCGCCGAAGATCGAATATCCCGATTTTGTCGCCTTCGACCTGGATCCTGGCGCTCCAGCTGACATCCTCAATTGCTGTGAAATCGCGTTGTTGTTGAAGAGAACCTTCGACCGGCTGAAGCTGAAATCGTTCGCAAAGACTTCGGGATCCAAGGGCCTCCAGGTCTACGTCCCTTTAAACGGCAGAGACAGCTACGCGACTACCAAGGCCTTTGCCAGAGAATTGGCCAAAAAGCTGGAGCAGGCGCATCCTGACCTGGTCGTTTCTAAAATGCAGAAAAGCCTCCGGTCGGGAAAGGTACTTATCGACTGGAGCCAGAATGATGATCACAAGACGACGGTTTGTGTGTATTCGCTGCGCGCGAAGGAACATCCCACGGTCTCGACACCGGTTGACTGGGGAGAAGTAAGGGAAGCAAAAAAGAAAGGGGATTCCAGTCTGCTGACGTTCGAGACTACAGACGTTCTGAAGCGAATCAAAAAGAGAGGGGATCTCTTCGAGCCGATTATTACCCTGAAACAGAAGCTGCCAAAAATCTGTTGACCTGGTCAGCAGGTAAAACTGCCGGATTCCGCTGCTGTGACAACTGCCATCATCGATCCCTTCGCTTTGGGCAGGCCGTTCGCGATCTCCTTCCAATGCTGAGCCCTGGCCTTGCGATAGATGGTCGCTTCGCCGTAGATACGGGAAAGTGACTGGGAGCGGTATACATCCGAATCATTGATAGTAACGCGAACACTAGGATATGCAGGATTCGTAGCCGCCTGCAATGAAGGGCGATTAGTCAGGCTAAGAACAAAACCCCAGTGCGGTCGTACGATCTCCGCTCAACAGCAGCAAATGACAGTTCAGCAACCCGAACAATTGGAACGAGTAAGATCTATCACCTCGGACGCTTCGCACACGCTCACGCTGGTCGCGACGAGCCTAGGCTTTGTAGTAGTTCAGTTAGATGTCACTATTGTCAATGTCGCTCTTCAGCGGATCGGCGATTCGTTTGGTGCTCGGGTAGCAGAGCTGCAATGGGTTGTTGATGCGTACACGATCGCTTTTGCCAGCCTGATTCTGACCGCAGGCGCCCTCGGCGATCGACTTGGCGTCAAACGGATTTTCACATCAGGTTTTTTCCTTTTCACTCTGGCCTCGGCAGCATGCGGAGCCGCAGTCAGCATGCCAATGCTGATTGCATCCCGAGCGGTCCAAGGGATCGGCGCAGCGCTGCTGGTGCCTTGTTCGTTAGCCATCCTTAATCATACTTACCGTGATGAAGCCAGCCGCGCCAAGGCCGTGGCGCTTTGGGCCTTTGGCGCCAGTTTGGCATTGGCAGCTGGTCCAGTACTAGGCGGTGTTCTCGTAAATAGTATCGGATGGCGAAGCATTTTTTTTATTAACTTACCGATTGGCGCGCTTGGAATTTGGTTAACCTCTCGATACGCGGCCGAATCGCAGGCGTGTCGCGCTCGTGGCCTGGATTCGGGTGGACAAATCACTATCATCCTGGCGTTAGGTACGATGGCGGCAGCCACCATCGAAAGCAGTCGGTTTGGCATTAGCAATCCCTTGGTAATTGCCGGATTTACTGGGTTTGCGTTGGCTGCAGGATTGTTTGTTGGTATCGAGGCCAAGGGACAAAATCCCATGCTGCCATTGTCCTTCTTCCGCAATCCAACGTTTTCGGCGGCCATTCTGGTCGGACTGCTTATAAATATCTCTTACTATGGACTGATCTTCCTCTTCAGTCTGTTCTTTCAGCAAGCACAACATTACTCGCCGTTTGCTACCGGTTTAGCATTCCTGCCGATGACGGCCGGCGTTATTATTACAAATTTTATGGCTGGGCGAATTACGGCCAGGACCGGACCGCGTCTGCCGATGTTGATTGGACAAGCACTTTTTGCTGCCGGGTGCCTGTCCTTAGTAACGATCACGCCGAACACAGCATTCACATATATGTGGTGGCAGCTTCTGCTGATGGGAGCTGGTATAGGACTGGTTGTGCCGCCAATGACGTCAGCGGTGCTCGGAGCCATTGAACGTCACCAGTCCGGAGTGGCTTCCGGTGCTCTTAACGCAACCCGCCAAGCAGGCAGTGTTATCGGTGTAGCGGTGTATGGCGCCCTGATCGCGGACAAAAATCAATTCGCCCGAGGAGCCCAAATAGCCTTGTATTTATCCGCCGCCTTTCTGCTGTTCGGCTGTCTTGCGACCTACCGATACGTGGCGAATACGAGCCCGAGCCGGGGAGAAACGGCGCAGCGAGGCCCCGATTACAGGCCGGTCGGGAAGGAATGAGACCAAAAAGCTCGGGGAGGAATGGCGTCCTTGCAGATCCAGTATCGCCCGGGCTCGCGAAAATGAACCAGCCGAGGAATGGTGTCTAAGCCGCGAGCAGGTTTCTCGCGCAATCCGACGATAACATTCTTAAGAGATTTTGTGACCATGAGTGCGAAAGATTTAACTATTTATTTTCAGGTAGTTTTTAAAGGCGAACAAACAACGGACACTGGACCGTTCGAAGAAGGCGCTTCCCGGCGCACGGTTTTTGTAGAGGTCAGCGAAGAAGGCTATGACGATTCCATGGAGAGTCGATCTGCCGATGAGGTCGCGGAGGAAACAGCACTGACGGCAGCAAGCGAACTCGCGACGCAGAAGTTCGCTGAACTAGCGGAAAACTCCGCCGTCATCACACGTCTCGATGAATCTCCTTTGGAAATATTGGATCTTGAGCCTGACCTCGAAGAAGACGGAGTCAAAGCTTGGCTCTCGAAGTAAGCTTGCGTTAACTCGGCTACCAATCTGAAGTAGCACCTGGCGCTCAAACAAACGCGTCCCGATGCCGCAAGCCCCCTAAGACTATTTTTTCATTCGCACAGTGCTCGCGTCGTGGTTGTCAGTGGAATCGCTTCTTCCGTGCTTTTTTTGGAAGTAATCTCCATTCCCTTATGCTTCAATCAGGGTAATCAATGACTCCTTTGCCCTAGCAGCAGCAATTTTGGCAGCTAAATATTAGTTAGAGGTGTCGGCGCACATGGTACCACTCGTCGTGACACCTGCCAAAATTACGAGCGTCCAGTGGTCAGCTGGATTCGGGCAACACCGAATAGCCGCTGCAAGACAGGATCACGTCAATTCGAGCGGGCGCCTTGGAAAGCATCCTGCCGAGCCGGACGCTTCGACAGTACTAGGAGTGAAAAATGAGCAGCAACAACTCGGTTGAACTTTACGGCTATTGTCGCAGCCGAGAAGAAACCGTAAGAGTCTTAAGCCGGCTTGATAAAGCGGGTATTTCCGAAACCCTGGTCAGGGGACCCGGAAAAGTTGGCCAGTGGCAGCCGGTCGCTAAACCTAGCCGAAGCAGCGTCTTTAAGAGCCTTTTGACCGGATTGCCGGTCGGAGCTGTGGTGGGCGCTCTCATCGCCGTGAGTACGCGAACCGAACAGGCCGGCGCCGCTAGCCGATCCCAGATAGGTTGGGGTTGGTTGTCCATTGTCCTTCTGATCGTGTTTATGGCGCTTTTATGGGGAGGGATTGCGGCACTTGCGAACATCGGTCTCAGTAAGTTAAGGCGAAATCCCGAAAACGAGCGCACAGGCAACGACCGGTATCTTGTTACGATTCGCTGTCGCGCCGAAGATAAGTCGAAGGTACAAGCATTGTTAGTAAGTCAAGGAGCGATGATTACCAATGAACAGGGGCCAAGCGCGGACGAGGAAAGAATGAGAGGCGATGGCTAGCGCAGAAACTTCCTGGCCTCACGAAATGGAGGACGGCCTCAGAAAGGCTGTTCTCGTTGAGGCGGCGAGCGAATTCGTCCAGCCCACCGGTAACACCGCGTCAACGCCTCCCGCTAGCTCGAGTTGGCCCGGATGCCGGCTTTTCCATTGGCTCGATGCGTCGCTAAGCACACGGGTCAAAGCTTTCTCCAACTCGCCTATTTCGCGAATTGTGCCATCTCGAGAAAAACGGTTACCCTTAGTCCCTGCGATTCTTGATTGATTCCTTCCGTTATCTCCTGGTTTTTTTCGACTGATGGACAGAGTCCGTGCGATCTTCCCCAGCGAACCATGCAGGATATTTCTGCAAAACTAGAAGAACGTCTGGGACGAGTGCACGCTCGGCAGCGGCTCGGGATCGAAACAGAACATGAACAACGAGTATTTGGAGGCGGGCTTAATTTCTTTCACTTCGAAAACTGGTATTCAATCCATTCTGTCATCCGCAATTCTCTGAGGCTAACGGGATTGTACCGTCGGGGGTGCAGAAACGCCGCCCGAATCCAGGTCCGCCATAATCCCATCGAGCGAGCGGATATTCCGTCGGCTTTCAACGGTTTTACCATCCTCCATATCAGCGATCTGCATGCAGATATGAACGGGGCCGCGATGGATCGTTTGACGGAGCTTCTGGACCCTTTGGATTACGACGTTTGCGTTTTCACAGGCGACTATCGCGGCAAAACGTTTGGACCATTCGAAGCAGCTCTGGCCGGGACGGCTAAGGTGCGGTCACATGTGAGAGGGCCGGTATACGGCGTTTTGGGTAATCACGACACAATTCGGATGGTGCCGGACTTGGAGGAAATGGGGATCCGTATGTTACTCAACGAGTCGGAAACCATTGTCCGTCAGGATCAGTGTATTCACATCGCCGGCATCGATGACGCCCACTACTATCGGGTGGATAACATCGAAAAGGCTGCGGCCGGAATCCGTTCCAGCGAGTTTTCGATCCTTTTATCGCACACGCCCGAAATCTATCGTCAAGCGGCGCATGCCGGGTTTGGCCTCCTGCTTGGAGGACATACCCATGGCGGGCAGATTTGTTTGCCAGGCTCGATTCCCATCACTCTCGACGCGACTCTCCCTCGCCGCCTGGGAGCGGGCTCATGGGTATACCACGGTATGTCAGGGTACACCTCGGTAGGAGTTGGCTCGTCTGTCGTACCGGTTAGATTGAACTGTCTACCTGAGATAACACTACATCGGCTCCAGGCACTTCCAGTGAAATAACCGATGAGATTTTTGTTTTCCGACATCTGATGAGCAACGATGTTAGTAAGGTTGATCTCGTAAGTCGAATCGATAGAGAACCTTGGAAACAACGAGCTCGCTCAGAAAGAAACTCACTACGATTGCGAGGACATCAAGCACCTTCAAAGAGAACCATTTTCGGCAAAGCAAAATCGGAAAAAGAGATTCCGGCACTTGGTCGAGACCGATTGCTTTGCTGCTCGCAGGCAGCCGGAGCCGGCGTTTACAGAAGCTCGAAAAGAGATCTCCTGCCATAGCGCCGGTCCCAATCAGTGCTGCCTTTCCGAAGGGTAAACCCAAGAAACACCCTCCCAACGCGGTAAAAAATACAGACAGCAGTATACCACGAACCGTTTTTGATGACCCAAAAAACGCCTGATGATCCGGAGCGGTTGTACCGCTATCCACCGGAATAGAGAAGCGTGCACCCAGAAGTTTTTTTGCCAGCAAGGGAGCGCCGTTTGCCAATCCTAGTAGAAACAACAGCCGGCTATTAATCAATAGTCGGGCAATCACCGTTTTGTTTATCGATCCTTCCATTCAGTGATAGGTGCGAACATAACTTTTCACTTTCCTACGCTGGTACTCGTTCAATAGAGCGATCAAAATAACGATGGGCCTTTAGTGCGTCTAGAAACCGCTCCATCAATTCCGTAACGTTATCCGCGTTCTCGAACAGAATGATTCCTGGTTCGGATTGGCTTCCATTCGAAAGATTTACGGATCGCACTAAGTCCACACCGGCTCCAAGGGCAGCAATCGCTTTACCGTGCATGAAGGCTTCGGACACGAAATGCTTGGCCGGGCCCAGATCGAGCAATGCTCGTCCCTGCGATTTGTTCCCAAGAACAATGATACCGTCATAGAAAACCGACGCGGTGGTGGCGAGCGCCTTGTCCACCGAAAGGGAGTGGCCGTCATCGCCGACTTTTCCACCGGACGGAGCGATGATCTCCGCTCTGACCTGATTGGACGCAAGATTCCGAAGAAGGTTATCGATTTGTATTCCCGAAACTCCCTCGACCGCCAGAATGCCGACGACGCGGCCCTTTACCGTGCTTCCAGTCAGATTTTGGATACTTAGCGCTGGGGATGTCCTGTCATGCACCGGCGAAGAGGTCAATCGGGATCTCAGGCTAACCCCGACATTATCGGCAACCTGTTTTGCCAGCTCCGGATGCACATTGGCCAACAACTCATTTACCACGCGGCTCCTGATCTCGATGGTTTCGACCTTGTTCAGCTCAAAGGAAAACGCTTCCACGATATGCAGCTTTTCCCATCCCGCCATGCTGTTCCAAAACAAGGTTGCTTGGCTAAAGTGATCACTAAAGCTTTCGCTTCTCTCGCGAATTTTGTTTCCCTCGACCCTTTCTGTATAACTGCTGAAAGCTTCCCTAGCCTTCGGTGAGTGCATCGGACAGCCGCCGGCAAGCGAATTCGGAAAGTAGGACACGCGGCCTCGGTCTATGCCGATCCTTCCCATAGCGTCTCGCTGGTTGTTGTGG
>JAFAHI010000724.1 GCA_019237325.1 Verrucomicrobiota bacterium
TCTCGTACTCGGTTGCTCCGGACCCCGCTTCGCAGCGACGCCCTTACTCTGTACTTCTTGTTCTTTCACGGTTTAACAATGCAGGACTTTCACCTGCGGTGATGTGCGCTTCCACGGCGCACTAGCCTGGCAATTTATTGCCTGGAATCGGTCCAACAGAAATCCCGTCCCGTAGGGTACGGTGTAATTGGTGGTGATGGTTTTCTACTGTCTTGGGCGTGAACAAAACTATTCCGCCCCAGATCACACCGTTCCCTACAGGACGGATCATTTATCGATCCATTCCTGGCAATGAATTGCCAGGCTACCATCATGCAATCCCTCCGGGATAAAAGGCATTCGCCACCCCATTTTAACCAATGAGCGCTACCATCGCAGCACGCCTGGATCGACTACCAGTCTCTCCGACCATTTTCAAAATGGTCACGCTGATCTCACTGGGCGGATTCTTCGAATTTTACGACATCTTCCTTACTGCCTATATCGCACCCGGGCTCTATAAGGCTGGTTTTTTTAGTCCGGTTAGCAGTACCGTCTTTGGACTAGATAACATCGCCACCTTTATCGCGGTGTTCTTTGCCGGGCTCTTTATCAGTACTCTCTTTCTGAGCCGGATAGCGGACCGTTTTGGTCGAAAGACGATCTTCAACTTCTCGCTGGTATGGTACTCGATTTGTACGATCGCCATGGCATTCCAGACCAGTTCACACGGAATTCTCTTTTACCGATTCGCCGCCGGTATCGGAATTGGAATGGAACTCGTCGTCATTGACACCTATCTGTCCGAGCTAGTTCCCAAGACGTCCCGCGGTAGAGCCTTTGCCTTTAACCAACTCCTGAGTTTTTCCGCCATCCCGGTGGTAGCGCTCTTATCGCTTTTCTTAGTTCCACGCAGCTTCCTCGGGATTGACGGTTGGCGTTGGGTGGCGCTGATCGGCTCCACCGGCGCTTTTCTCGTCTTCATCGCCCGGCGCAATCTTCCCGAATCACCGCGCTGGCTTGAGCGATCCGGTCGTCATCAGGAAGCGGACCGGATAATGAGACAAATTGAAAGGCAGGTCGAGCGCGAGACTGCTCGACGGCTAGCGGAGCCCGGCAATACTCCAGAGCCCCAATCCCCCGCATTCGAGGACAGCCTGTCCGCCGTAGCCCGTGGTCGACAGCTTGACCCGCTCAAGGTCGGCCTCGCAAGCGAGGCGGGGCCCCACAAAGACGTTGGCGAAGGCGGAAGGACGACGACGAGGACGAGTACGAAGCAGCCGATGACCTTTAGAGAAATCTGGCAACCGCCCTATCGCCGGCGCACGATCATGCTGGCGATCTTCAATCTCTGTCAGACCATCGGGTTCTATGGGTTCGCCAACTGGGTGCCCACCTTCCTGATATCAAAGGGGATCACGGTTACGAAGTCACTCGAGTACAGCTTGATCATTGCTTTCGCGAATCCGATTGCGCCATTCCTGGGGCACCTCTTTGCCGAGAAGATCGAACGCAAATGGCAGATTGTCTGGTCAGCGTTAGGCATCGCCGTATTTGGGCTTTGCTTCTCGCAACAAACCTCGCTAGCAGGCGTTGTGACATTTGGCGTGCTCGTCACCCTTAGCGCGAACTTCATGTCATTTGCCTTTCACGCCTATCAGGCAGAGCTGTACCCTACTCACATCCGAGCTCAAGGAATCGGCTTTGTTTATTCCTGGAGCCGGTTCGGCGGCATAGTCGGGAGCTTCGTGATTGCTGCCGTCCTCAAAGAGTACGGGTCGATTGGAGCGTTCAGCTTCATCGCCTTGTGTATGATTATTGTCGCAACTGTCATCAGCTGCTTTGGACCACGCACCAATTCTTTGAGTCTGGAGGAGATCAATCGGGTGCAGGTGTAGCGGAGCTCCCGGACGAGCAGGAGCTTATCACTACCGATTCGGGAGGGCGCTCAGGGCAGTCAGCGAAAACTCCCGGCGGTAGCTGGTAGGCGCCATCCTCAGGTGGCGATGAAACAGACGAGAGAAATAGAATTGATCCTCGAACCCGATTTCTCTGGCGACCTCTTGGATCGAGAGATCGGTCGTTTTTAGTAGTTCGCAGGCGCGATGGATTTTGAGACGGGTGAGATAACGCATCGGTGCGAGATTGGTTTGACGCCGAAAAATCAGGCTAAAATGAGCCTCAGACCAGCCCGCTGAATGGGCGCAGTCTTTGAGCGTGATTGGCCGCGACAGGTTTTCGCGCATGTAGCGGATGGAACGCAGAATCCGATCCTCGGCCATTCGTCGGCGGAGCCCGGGTAATTTTTGATGAATCCGGCACAAGCCCAGTAAGTGGCCCAGCGAAGTCGAAAGTCCGAGCAGATCGCGGTCGGTATAACCACTTAAAACGTAACGATAGGTTTCTTCGAACGCATCAATGACCAGGGCAAGGTCGCCGATCCAGAACCTGGGTTCAGTCAGGGTAACACTAAGGGCCGTTGCGAAAGCAGGAGCGGCACAGCCAACAAAATGAACCCACAAGATTGTCCATGGTTGTTCCTGGTCTGCTTGATAACGGTGATAGGTTTCCGGCGGCAATACGATCCCGTGCCCTTTCTCCAGGCGCCAAGTCTTTGCGCCCAATCTGCAACTTCCCACACCAGCCAAACAGATGATTAAAATGTGTTGGGCCGTTCCATGCCGCCTCTCAACAAAGTGATATTTCGCCTGGTTGAATCCTCCAATGTGGGTGGGAAACAGCAGTCCACAGACCGGCAACCGCAAGGCATGGCTGATTATCTGCGGAGGCAGCACTACGAGCCGTTGACCAGGAAACCCCTCTCGGATCCGGGGACGATGCATAAACTCGATATAATAAGAAAATCCATCTCTTTCCAGAGATCTTCTATGGGAGACAACGAATTCCTGGGCTACTCAATCAGAAGTGAATTCCAGTTCCCCGTTCACAGTTCACCGTTTGCGGTTTCGCCCCCTCGCCGTTTCGCCTACTCGCCCACGCGCCTTTTCGCTGGTGCTTAGCACAGATTTTTCGTGATGAACTCTGTTAACGAGTTAGTCCAGGCCGACGAAACCACGGTTGAATATCCGACCTACCCGGTGGGAGAGCCGGAAAAGCATCCCCTGTTTTTTGAGAAGCGCGTCTATCAAGGATCGAATGGAAAGGTATATCCGCTTCCTTTTATTGATAAGGTCCTCGATGTGCCTAAGCTGCGCAGCTACCAGGCAGTTCGCTTGGAGAACCGTTTTGTCCGCGTGTTAATCCTTCCCGACTTTGGCGGCCGTATTCACGCGATCCAGGATAAGACCAATCACGACTACGATATCATTTATCATCAAAAGGTGATCAAACCGGCGCTGGTGGGGCTAGCCGGACCTTGGATCTCCGGAGGCATCGAATTCAATTGGCCACAGCACCATCGACCTGGAACCTTCATGCCGGTCGATTGGACGATTGCACGTTGCGCTGACGGCTCAGCCACGGCCTGGATGTCTGAGCACGACCCGTTGGGTCGCCTCAAAGGGATGCATGGGGTACGGCTAACGCCGGATTCAGCCCTGGTTGAGCTGCGGGTCCGGTTGTTTAACCGAACACCTTATCTGCAAACTTTTCTGTGGTGGGCAAACGCCGCGGTCAAAACCCACGAAGACTATCGGAGCTTTTTCCCGCCGGACGTCCGCTCGGTAGCAGATCACGCCAAGCGTGCGATCACCTCATTCCCGATCGCATCGGGCCATTATTATGGTGTCGATTATGACCGGCGACCGGGAGCCAACAATCTAACGTCGTACAAGGACATCCCTGTTCCCACCAGTTACATGGTAGTCGACTCTGCCTATGGATTCGTGGGCGGATTCGATTACCAAGCCAACGGCGGGTTTGTTTATGTGGCGGACCCGTTGATTGCACCGGGTAAGAAGCAATGGACCTGGGGTCACGCCCCCTTTGGCCGAGCCTGGGACCGCGAGCTCTGCGACGACGGCGCGCCTTACCTGGAATTAATGGGCGGCGTTTACACGGACAACCAACCCGACTTCAGTTACTTGCATCCGTACGAGACGAAGACGTTCTCGCAATTCTGGTGGCCTATCCAAGGAATCGGTCCGGTGGTGAACGCAAATCGTGACGCAGCCATCCGGTTCGCTTCGATCGGGAACAATGCCTGGGAGATTGGCTTAGCCGCACCCCGCAGGATCGAGAACGGCCATCTCGTTGTCGAAGATGCCGCCGGCTCAAGCAAAGAACTGGCTGAGTTGACTCTCGAGCCGGGCCAACACTGGCGGACGGGATTTACGCCTCCCGCAGGGACTAAGGTTCGGCTCATCAAGCTGGTCGATCAAAACGGGCTGGAGCTCGTGGGTTATAAACCGGAACCGGAACGTCCATCGGCTTCGTTACCGGAACCCGCTAAAGAACCAAAGAGCCCAAGCGAAATCTCCTCGAACGATCAGTTATTCCTCGTCGGAGAACACTTGGAACAATACCGTCACCCCACCCGCGATCCGGAGCCATACTGGCAGGAAGCGGTGAAACGGGATCCAGGCGATTATCGGAGCCGGATTGCCTTGGCTCGGAGATGTATCGCCCGGTTTGAATTCCGAGACGCGGTGAACCATCTGTCTCAGGCGGTCGATCGGCTTAGCGAGCGGCATCCGAATCCGGTCACGGGAGAGGCCCATTATTACTCGGGACTTGCTCTACGTTTCATGGGCGAGGATGAGCGGGCTGAAAAAGCGTTCGGTAAAGCGAGTTGGGATCGAGCCTGGTTCTCAGCGTCCAAGTACGAGCTTGCGCTCCTGCTTTGCCGGCGCCGCGATTTCGCCGGGGCTATCGATCATCTGCAGACCGGAGGACTGGAGATTCTTCAAAATAATCTGGCGGCAGTGCTGCTGGCGATCAGCGCGGAAGCCTGTTGCGCCACGACCAGCGGACAGGCGAACGCGATCAACCCTGACCAGATTCTAAAGGGAGTCCTTTTGCGCGACCCACTGGATCACTGGGCCAATTACGAATCTGCTAGACGAGAACATGACTTTTCAACCTTTCTCCGGCAATGCCGCAACGATGCGCAGACTATTCTAGACCTCGCTTTCAACTACCTCGAGGCGGGCCTATATGAAAGAGCGATCGAGCTGTTGGAGCTGCACAAGGCTTCGCCCGTAACGGAATCGGTAACACCAAACCCTGGGCTTAAGACCGTGATGGTGGATTTCCTGCTCGCCTGGTTTTATAGCCGGCTTAAGCGACCTGAATTATCGACGGCCTATTTACAGCGCGCCCAACAGGCAAGCCCACATTTTCTCTTCCCGTCTCGTGCGCATGAGGCCCAGATCTTGGAATGGGCCATCCTACAGCCTGGTCCCAGACGTAACGCAGCTTATGGCTTGGGTAACCTCTACTATGACCGGCGGCGACACGCAGAGGCGATTAAGGTCTGGGAATTGGGTGGGCAAGACGATCCTCTTTTTGCGCCGTTGCACCGTAACCTGGGCCTGGCTTACTGGAATCAACAGAGTGACCCAAAAAAAGCGCGCCAAGCCTACGAACGCGCAGTTGAGCTCGCTCCAAGCGATGCCCGCCTCGCTTACGAATATGACCAGTTACGCCGGAAACTGAATGATGCTCCAGCTACCCGGCTTGCGGCTTTGGAGAAGAACTTGGGCCTCGTGTTGGGCCGGGATGATTTCTGCGTGGAATATCTCTCCTTACTAAACCTTCAAGAACAGTACGAACGCGCCTTGGAACTACTGATCAGTCGTCGCTTTCATCCATGGGAAGGCGGTGAAGGAAAAGTGCTCGCCCAATATCGCATCGCGCAGATCGGAATAGGAAGGAAAGAGCTGGAAAGCGGAAAACCAGACGCCGCGCTGGAACATTTCAACGCAGCGAGTCTGCCGCCGCCTAACCTGGGAGAAGAGTTCCATTATCTGCAGGCGCGCTCCGATCTTAACTACTGGAAGGGAAAGGCTCTGCTAATGCTCGGCCGGTCGGAAGAAGCTGAAACCGCTTACGAAGCCAGCGCCAGTGAAGCTCAAGATTTCAAGGAGATGGCGGTCACTTCCTACTCAGCCTTCACCTATTATCGTGGTCTCTCACTCCGGGCCTTAGGACGCGAATCCGAAGCTAACCAATTGTTTGCCGGCCTGCGCGAGCGCGGCAGGGAATTGCAGCAGCTTCCGGGAACGATCGACTATTTTGCCACTTCGCTGCCTAATATGCTGGTTTTCGAAGAGGATCTCACCCAACGAAACCGATTGGAAGGGCAATTTCTTGAGGGCCTGGCCTTGCTGGCAAAAGGAGATTCGGCCGCCGCGAAAACCCTCTTTGCTCAAGTGCTAGACCTAGATGCTTCTCACTACCCAGCTACAGACCATCTTCGATCGATCACCCTTTAACCGCTGACTGCCCCCCAACCCCCACCCCCAAAAACAAAATCATGAAGACCCTTGCTAAGCTCCTCACATGCTGCGCCATCTCCGGTGCAGGCTTTTTAAGCCTGCAAACGACTAGTTACGCAGAAGACGTTAAGATCGGGTTCGTTGTAAAACAACCAGAAGAACCCTGGTTTCAGGATGAATGGCGCTTCGCCGATCAAGCCGCGAAAGAAAAGAACTTCACCGTGGTCAAGATCGGTGCAGAAAACGGAGAGAAAGTAATGAGCGCGATCGACAACCTGGCTTCGCAGCAGGCTCAAGGATTGGTTATTTGCGTGCCGGACGTGAAGCTAGGGCCAGCCGTGGTAGCGAAATCCACGGCCGACCATCTGAAACTGATGACCGTGGATGACCAACTAGTCGACGGCAAAGGCAACCCGATTTCAGCGGTGCCGCACATGGGGATTTCGGCCCACGAGATTGGCAAACAAGTCGGCCAAGCCATCGTCGACGAGATAAAGAAACGCGGTTGGAATATGGAGGACGTCGGCGCCATTCGGGTTACCTACGAGCAACTGCCGACCGCTCACGATCGAGTAACGGGCGCAACCGAAGTCCTGTTGGCCGCTGGATTCCCGAAAGCCAACATCATTGATGCGCCTCAGGCCAAGACCGATACGGAGAATGCTTTCAACGCTGCAAATATTGCTCTTACCAAAAACCCGAAATTTCAGAAGTGGGTCTCTTTCGGACTGAATGACGAGGCTGTTCTCGGCGCCGTCCGCGCGGCGGAAGGAAGAGGTTTTGGTGCGGACAAGATGATTGGGGTCGGGATCGGAGGCGCTCAATCTGCTATCAACGAGTTTAACAAACCAAATCCTACCGGCTTTTTTGGGACCGTTTTGATCAGCCCCAAGCGTCACGGATACGAAACCTCGCTCTTGATGTACAACTGGATCACTCAGAACCAAGAACCGCCAAAACTAACTCTGACCAGCGGAAAATTGATGAACCGGGATAATTTAAAAGAGATCCGGCAAGAGTTCGGTCTCTAAAGAGTCATAGGTTTTAGGTTATAAGTTGTAAGTTGTAAGTTAGGTGGACCTCCAGCAACGAAGTTGCGACCGGTATACGGTAGAGGCGACTGTCCATGAGGCCTAACGGTGTTGCTTCAAATTCGTTATGATAACGAAGCTGCAGGTTTGCTTTAGCCTCAGAACGCAGTCGCCATCGACGCTCCAATGGCGACTGCGCGTTCGGTTTAGGCACACGAGTTCCTTCGAAACCACCATGTGGCCAGCCTCGCCCTCAGGCCTCATGGACAGTCGCCGCTACCGAGCCTACGAGAAAGCCATGGCTACACCGGAGAGAACTTCGCCGAGCTCAATTGAACCGCTGCGCGCCCTCCCCGGCTCTTTAGCTAACCTAAAACGTAGAACTTAAAACCTATAACTTATAACTTCCAACTAATGCTCCACCTAAACGAAATCAGTAAGCGCTTCCCGGGAGTACGTGCACTCGATCGAGTTACGTTTTTGGCGGAACCGGGGAGCGTACACGCCTTGATTGGTGAGAACGGTGCGGGGAAGTCGACCTTATTAAAGATCCTCGGCGGCATCTATCAGCCGGACAGTGGCAGCCTGATCGTCGATGGGGCGGAACGTCAGTTTGTCTCAGCGGGTAGTTCGATCGCGGCCGGCATCGCGATCATTCATCAGGAATTGCATTACATCCCGAATTTGACGATCGCTGAGAATCTTTTGTTGGGCCATCTCCCGCATCACTACGGGTATTTTCGCAGACGCGACGCCATTCGTACTGCGGAGGGGCATCTGCGGAGAATGGGGGTGGAGCTGAATCCTCGCGCCAAGCTTAAAACGTTATCCATCGCGGAACGGCAAATGGTGGAGATTTGCAAAGCCCTCATCCGGGAAGCTCACATCATCGCTCTCGATGAACCGACGAGCAGTCTTTCCCATCATGAAACGGAGATCTTGTTCCGGCTGGTTAAAAATCTCCGAAGCCAGGGTAAAATCCTGATTTATGTCTCTCACCGGCTGGACGAAATTTTTGAATTGTGCGATGCCTGTACTGTCCTCCGGGACGGCCACACCGTGGCAACTCATCAGACGCTAACCGGTATCAGTCGCGCTCAGTTAGTGGAAGAGATGGTGGGCCGCAAAATAGACGATATCTACAATTATCGTCCCCGTTCACTGGGATCTACCCGGCTGGAAGTCACTGGAGTAACTGGGAAGCAGGTAACCACGCCGGCGACTTTCTCTGTTCGCGCGGGAGAAGTCGTCGGATTTTTTGGTCTGGTGGGCTCAGGACGCAGTGAACTCATGCATTTGATTTTCGGCGCAGCTCGAGCGCGTTCCGGTTTAGTAAAGATTGACGGACAACCAATCCGCGCTCGCCATCCGATTGATACAATTCGCCGCGGTATAGCCTTTTGCCCCGAGGACCGTAAAGAAAGCGGTATCATCCCGATCCGGTCTGTGACCGAAAACATCAATTTGACCGCTCGGCAGAGAGCAGGACTCCGCGGCTTTTTTATCGATTTCTCGCGCGAATTCGGTGTAGCCGATCGTTTCATTCAGCGGTTAGGTATCAAAACCCCGAACCGGCGCCAAAAGATCCGATTTCTCTCCGGGGGCAACCAGCAAAAAGTGATATTGGCCAGATGGCTTAACCTGGCTGATGTCCGGGTCGTGATCATGGATGAGCCCACGCGGGGGATCGATGTAGGGGCAAAACATGAAATCTATAATCTCATCTTCGAACTGGCTGAGCGGGGTTGCGCGGTGGTCGTGGTATCCAGTGAACTACCTGAGTTGATTGGGATCGCAGATCGAATGCTAGTTATGCGGGACGGCGCTATCACCGCCGAGATTGCCCGAGAAGATTTTTCCGAGCATCTTGCGCTTAGTCTGGCGCTGCCTGATGAACAGGCGGCCTGAAATTCATCGTGAAGACCGATACCAGCCCAGAGCCTAAAGTTGCTTTCCCGCCCTCGCGCCCTGATTCCCCATGGCGGCAGGTGCTGGCTTTTCTGCTGGAATACAACCTGGTTGTCATATTTCTCGTCATCTTTGTCGCCCTGGCATTTTCTGTCCGCTATTTCTTCACGGTCCAAAACATGTTGGGGCTGGCGCTGTCGGTGTCGCAGATCGGGATGGTTGCCTGCACGATGATGTTCTGTTTGGCGTCACGAGATTTCGATCTATCGGTTGGATCGATTGTCGCGTTTACGGGTGTGCTGAGCGCCATGGTCATCAATTTCACAGACAATCTATGGGCGGGAGTAGCCGCGGCCCTGTTGTGCGGAGCGATTATCGGCCTCGTGAACGGCGTCATCATCGCTTATCTTCGCATCAACGCGCTGATTACCACCTTGGCTACTATGGAGATGGTGAGAGGTTTGGCGTTCATTGCTTCCCACGGTCAAGCGGTGGGCGTGAGCAATGCCGATTTTATTTATTTCGCCGGCAGTTCTTTCCTGGGGATGTCGATGCCCATCTGGATGACACTGGCTTGCTTTATTGTATTTGGATTTTTATTGAACTCGACGGTTTACGGACGTAATACGCTGGCCATTGGCGGCAATCCGGAAGCAGCGCGTTTAGCCGGAATTCACGTGGAACGAATGCGGGTTGTCATCTTTCTGGTGCAAGGAGTCATTGCCGGATTGGCGGGCGTTATTTTGGCCTCACGGATTACCAGCGGACAACCGAACTCTGCGCAAGGATTCGAACTGAATGTCATTTCTGCCTGTGTACTCGGTGGCGTTTCGCTAAAGGGCGGCAGTGCCACGATATCCGGCGTCATCGTTGGTGTATTCATCCTGGGTACAGCCGAAAATGTGATGAATCTGCTGAATATTGATGCCTTTTATCAATACCTGGTGCGCGGAGCGATCTTGCTGGCGGCCGTCGTGGTCGACCAACAGCGGACGCGAGGCGAGTGACTCGCCTGAAGCTCGTCATCGAATTTCGACTATCGGATCCGAGACGGCGAAGCCCAGAGTCGAAACGCCATTGCTTTGATGAAGCATATTGGCCTCCAGCTCGAGGAGTAATACTTTAGTATATGTTGGAAGAAGTTTTGGAAGATGTAAATCTGGAGGTGGCGATGAGTCTTTGGAGGCTCCATAATTTAAGCCAAGCGAGCACTAGCGGAGAAACAGCTCATGTCCGAAGGTGAAAAGTACTTTTATGAACGCATCTAGCTTGAAAGAACAATATTTGCGAAAATTCAAGACCCAGCCTGGCTTCATCGCTGCGCTGGACCAGAGCGGTGGCAGCACGCCCAAGGCGCTCAAGGCTTATGGGATCAAGGAAGGTGCGTGGTCCAACGACGAGGAAATGTTTAACCTCGTTCATGAGATGCGTGCGCGCATCATTAGCAGCCACCCCTTTAACGGTGATCGGATTATAGGGGCCATCCTGTTTGAGGGTACAATGGACAAGGATATTAAAGGAGAGCCCAGCGCGGATTATCTCTGGAACGAAAAGCGCGTCGTCCCCTTCCTGAAAGTGGACAAAGGCCTGGTCGAGGAGAAGGACGGGGTCCAATTGATGAAACCGATACCGGGATTGGCCGCATTACTCGAGAAGGCCAATGCGAAGCACATCTTCGGAACCAAAGAGCGCTCATTCATCAAACAGGCCAACCCCGTTGGAATCAAGGCGATCGTCAGCCAGCAATTCGAGTTGGCGGCGCAGATTAGCGCGGCCGGGTTGGTGCCAATCATCGAACCGGAAGTGGATATTCACTCCCCGGAAAAAGCCAAGGCTGAAGACTTGCTCAAAGCGGGCATTCTTGAGGAGCTCAACAAACTCCCATCCGGCCAATTAGTGATGCTCAAGATTACGTTGCCCGAGAAACCAGGCCATTACGCCGAGTGCGTCAAACATCCGAACGTTCTGAAAGTGGTTGCTCTATCGGGTGGCTATTCGTTGAAAGAAGGAAATGAGCGTCTGCGTCACAACCCCGGCGTGATAGCCAGTTTCTCACGAGCGCTATTAGACGGATTGACGATCCAGCAATCGGATGCGGAATACAACGCAGGGTTGGATTCGACAATTCAGAGCATCTACGAAGCGTCCGAAAAATTGAATTAAACGCCTGAACGGAGGTTGCTTCTCATCCCCCGACGGAACGCGGTCGATCGTTTGAGCGATCGCGTTTCTCGTGTTTCGTTGAGGATCCGACGGCTGCCGGACCAGTCAGCCGTTCTTCAAGGCGGTGCGTCTCGGTAGCGGCGACTGTCCATGAGGCCTGACAGTTTGACCAGCCCGATAATTGTATCGGAGCGACTGGTGTGGCTAAACTCACGCGCAGTCGCCATCGGAGCGTTAATGGCGACTGCGCGTTGAGCCAAGGTTGACCAATCGCTTCGGAACACACGATGCGGCCCGGAAATATTGTAAGGCCTCATGGACAGTCGCCGCTACCGAGGTGCGTGCTGCGCTAGAGCGGTTCTTCAGAGACAAGATCACTTGCTGTACCATCGGGAAATTCTTCCCGGACCAGCATGCGCGGTTTTCTACCGTAACGAACACTTCGTACTTCTCGGCTCGCGAGTTACTAGTTACCAATCACCTTCTGTTCTGCCGCGTCTCCACCTCTCACCTCTCACCTCTCACTTCTCAGCTCACTAAGATGCCGGAGCTTATCCGGATTACTGATAATATAAATGCCGGCGATCTGGCCGCCGGTAACGCTAAAGGTAATCACTGAAATCGGTATACCGGCGGAGACCACCAGAATTCCTTTTCCGCCGTTGAAGTTTTCGACTCGAAACTCAGCGTCGGACGGCACATTCTTCTGGATCCCGAGCAGGAATCGAGCAATGCGCTCTGCTCCCTGAATCGGCCGCAGGGCAGCCCGCGCGCGACCTCCACCGTCTGACATGAGCGTAGAATCTTCGGCTAAAACTTTCATCAATGTCGCGACGTCGCCATCGCGGCAAGCCGAGAGAAATTGCTGAACGAGCGTCTCCGCCTGGGCAGGATCGACAGGACGCCGTCGGCCAGGTTGAGAAAGATGCTCCTTGGCGCGGCGAGCAATCTGCCGGCAGTTCGCTTCGCTCTTACCGACGATTGTGCTGATCTCATTATAATTGTAGTCGAAGGCCTCGCGCAGGATGAAAACCGCTCTTTCTTCCGGTGTCAGCGTTTCCAACATCACCATGAATGCGGTGTTGATCGAGTCAGCCAGGGCGCCGGTCTGGTTTTGGAAATCGATAGTAGTGGCCATTAGAGGTTCAGGTAACCAAACACCAACGTATTGTTCGCGCTGACGTTGAGCGGAACGCAAGCGATCGATTGACAATCGAGTGACGGTTGCAACCAGCCACGCCTTGCTCGAACGGATCTCCTCTTTCTTTTCAGCCACGCTCTGCCAGCGGATAAACGTGTCTTGGACGGCATCCTCAGCTTCCGCCACACTGCCCAAGATGCGATAGGCGATACTGAAAAGCAGGCGGCGATGCTCTAGGAACGGGTCAATCATCACGAGCGTGGGTCAAATGAGGATTACGGCTGAACCCAGCCATCTGGCAACTGCCGTTTGCGCAGCCGCGAGCCTCGCGATCGGCGCGGGCTCGAACCGCCGGAATCCAGAGGAGAGGCAAGAACAGCCAATAGATGACGATGCGTTTCATTGATCGAAAAGATTATTTGTTTGTTGTCGATCTAGTGACATTTCTGTCCCTCTACCTTTAAGACGAAACAGACCGTTTGATTCGTGACAGACTCCAACTTCAGAACGTCGTTGACCCTTGCGTCTTGGCGGTAAGATCACCTGAAGAATTTCATGCCCATCGAGCCTTTTATATCGGAGATTCTCCAGCTTGCGGATGGAAGCAACATGTATTGGGAGGCTTCGGGAAATCCAAAAGGGAAACCGGCGCTTTATCTACACGGTGGACCGGGCTCGGGAGTGCAAACCGGTTATCGCCAGCACTTTGATCCGGAACGATATCTCATTGTGTCTTTCGATCAGCGAGGCTGCGGGCGCAGCCGGCCACTGGCCGTTTGGATGTTAGCGGTCCCCTGCAAACCGCATGGGAACTGCACCAAAGCTGGAACAAGAGCCGGCTAGTAGTGATAGAAACCGAGGGCCATGGCGGCCCAGCCATGGGAAATGAATTTACCAAGGCAATAGGGGGGTTCTTACCCGATTAACAGTAGGCAGTTTGACCAAGCCATTGCGGTTCGATTTAGGCGGACCCACTCGGTCGGAACCGTGGAGCGCTGCCTTCGCGCGGCCGGGTCGCGCCCCCTGGAAGGGAGCCGCTTTTGAACGTTGCCCGTAACCTGAGGTGATCGTGCAAACAACCGCGGTATTTCTGAAGCGTTGTCTAGCAGGCGGCTCCCGGAAACGTCCCACGATGCGGCTTGGCCTTATCCCGTTGCATTGGTCGGAAACGAAGTGAATCGAGGTGGGTTGTGTGAGCGTCAGGGGACGTTCGCGGGAGCCGCCTGCTCGCACACGCCCACCTATTAAATACGGGGTTTCAAGAATGTGCGTGCAAACGGGTCCGGGCAAAAGCGGCTCCCCTCCATCGTGCCGACGGCTTCGGCCTCGTCCCGCGGCCGCAGGAAGGCAGCGCTCCACGTTAGCTATCCAACTTCGCCAGCTCGTCGACCAGGACCCGCTGATTCTCGGTATAATCAACCGGCACACTCACCAGCTGCACTCCGCCGGTTTTGAAGGCGGATTCCAACGCCGGAACCAATCCGTCCGCGGTTTCCACTCGAGTACCATTCGCACCGTAGGATTGGGCATATTTAACAAAGTCCGGGTTACCGAAACTTAACCCGAAATCAGGGAAACCGTCGGCTGCCTGTTTCCAGCGGATCATACCGTAGGCGTTGTCTTCGATAATCAGCACCACAAGGTTCAATCGAAGTCGCACTGCGGTCTCCATTTCTTGCGAATTCATCATGAACCCACCATCACCGCAGACCGCCAGAACCCGCCGTTCCGGAAACAACATGGTCGCCATAATCGCAGAGGGTAATCCGACTCCCATGGTGGCTAACGCATTATCGAGCAACAAGGTGTTAGGGACACGTGTGCGGTAATTGCGCGCAAACCAAATCTTGTACATTCCATTATCCAGACAAACGATCCCGTCGTCCGGCATAACCTGGCGAACATCATGAACGATTCGTTGCGGGGTTAACGGAAACCGGCTTTCCGTGGCTCGATCCGCCAAATGCGCTAGAATCTGTTCGCGCAACGAGAAAAGAGCGGAAGCGTTTTGCAGTTTACCTTCCAACCGGTCCGCCAAGAGTGAAAGCGTGCTCGCCACGTCACCGATCACTTCGGCATGTGGGAAAAACACTTCTTCTACCGTCGCCGGTAAATAACCAATATGAATTACCGTCGGACCTCCGGGGCCCATGAAGAAGGGAGGTTTTTCAACCGTGTCATGGCCAATCGCCAAGATCAGATCGGCTTGATCGATCGCTTGGTGCACATAATCGCGCTCCGAAAGGGCAGCCGTCCCGATGTAAAGGTTGGTGCCGCCCGCAGCGGCGCCTTTCCCCATTTGGGTCGTGAAAAAGGGTATGCGCAAGCGACCGACAAAATCGGACAACCCGTCCGTAAGCCGGGGACGACTGGAGGCTGCGCCCAACATGATCAACGGACGCTTCGCGTTAATGATCAAGCCGGCGGCGCGATCTAATGCCACGGGATGGGCGACCGGCAAATCGATCGGATGAGGCGGGATACAAGGCACATCTAGGGCCGGTTCACCGGCAATATCTTCGGGTAATTCCAGGTGTACAGGACCGGGACGTTCCTGTTGGGCGACGCGGAAGGCTTCGCGTATGACGGTGGGAATGGTGCTCGGGCTCACGATCTGACGCGCCATTTTGGTCAATGGCGTCATGCTGGGAACCACATCGACTATCTGAAAACGGCCTTGCTTTCGCCGCAGGATCCCTTTCTGGCCGGTGATGAGCACGAGAGGCATCGCGCCCAGAAGAGCGTAGGCTGCGCCGGTGGAAAAATTCAACGCGCCCGGTCCTAAGGTGCTGAGACAAACGCCGGCCTTGCCGGTCAATCGGCCATAGGTCGCCGCCATGAAAGCAGCCGCCTGTTCATGGCGCGTGATGATGAGCTCAATTTTCGAGTTTCGAAGTGACTCCACGACATCCAGATTTTCCTCGCCGGGCACAGCAAAGATCCGTTCGACCCCTTCATTCTCCAGCGCAGCAACGAGCAGGTCTGAGCCTTTCATGTTCATTGGATGAGTATACGCGTGTTGGACCGTCCCGGAGGGACAAATGAAAGTAGCCTGGCACGAAGTGCCTGGGAAAACGCGAAGAGGTGGTCCCGCCCCGTAGGGGCGGTATGATTCTTCGGACCGGGCCTGTGATCATGTGCCGGATAATCCCACCGCCCCGCAAACCGGTCAGACCGTACCCTACGGGACGGATCCCCAAATTCCGCCTATGCCAGGCTACCATCATTTAGTCCCTCCGGGACAGGAGACCTCAGCTACGCGGCGGCCTAAATAACTCGGGCCCGGCCTCTCACCTCTCACTTCTCACTTCTCACCGCTCGCCGCAGATCAGTGAGCGCCGGCAGCACCGGTCGCTCTGGTTTTCTTACAAAGCCAAATAGCAGCCGAGCCGACTAGGAGAATAACGCCGAGCACCAGAAAACATTCGCTATAGGCCATCACAAACGAGTTCAACTGAACTGACTGTTGGAGCGTCCGATAAGCTTGTTGCAACGCCCCAACCGGATCTCCCGAATGTTGCAGGTTCTGTGCGGATTGGTTTGTTAGATACTGTTGCACGTAAGGGTTGTAGGTGGTGACGCGTTCTCCAATCCGGAAATCATGAAATTGTTCACGCTGAGTGATCATGGTGCTCAATAACGCGGTGCCAACGCTGCCACCCAGGTTTCTCATGATGTTGAAAAGCGCCGATCCGTCTCCTTGCTGTTCCCGCACTAGACCGGCCGTAGCCAAAGCGGATAGCGGAACAATGGTGAATGGTTGCCCCAGCGCGCGGATGATATTGGCGAGCTGAAATTGCGGTCCGCCGAATTGGGGATTCATATAGATATTCAGCAAACAGCTGCCCCCAAAGATCAGCGCTCCGACAAAAACGATCAGACGGAGATCGAACTTTTTCATCAGACGAGGCACCATCGGGAATATTAAAAGTTGCGGCAGCCCGATCAGCACCATCGCTTCTCCGGTTTGGCTGGCGCTATACTGTTGGACTTGCTCAAGGTACTCCGGCAAAAGAAACACAGATCCGTACAGGCTTGCCCCTAGTATAAAATTTACTGCGCAAGCTAAACCCAAATTCCGGATCCGCAGTAACCGGAGATTGACCACCGGAGTTTTGCTGACGAGCTCGCAGATAATAAAGAGAGGAATGAAAATCACTGCGAGGGCAAAACAGCGTTGGATAAAGACGCTGGTAAACCAATCGTCATTTTGACCTTCCTCCAGAAACGCAATGAGCGAGCCGAGTCCGATGGCCATAAACACAGTGCCCAACCAATCGCCTTTCCAGAGCAACGGCATATTCAGCGGTTCCGGATCGATCGCAAAAAAGATGGTCGCCAGCATCACCGCGCCAGGGATGAAATTGATGTAGAAGACCATCGGCCAGCCATAGTTGTCTGTAAGCAATCCCCCGATGTAAGGCCCAATGGCGGGCGCCATGGTAGCAGTGATCCCAAAGAGCACTAACCCAACTGCGCGTTTCGAAGGTGGCAGCTGGGTGTTAATGACCGTAAACGACATTGGGATCATGACGCCTCCAGTAAAGCCTTGCAGCGCCCGATAGAAGATCATCTGCGTCAGTTCGGTGGCCGTTCCGCACAACCCGGAAAAGAGCAGGAACAACGAGACATTGACTGAAAGGTAGAGACGAGTGCCGAATACCCGGCCCAGCCAGGCAGTGAGCGGAATGGTGATGATCTCCCCAATCAAATAACTTGTGGAAACCCAGGAAGCTTCCACCGAAGTGGAGCCTATGCCGCCCGTAATTTCCCGCAGCGAGGCGTTGGTAATCTGGATATCCAACACCGCCATAAATGCTCCCAGGATCGTGCCCAGCACTGCTATCCAGGTGCGTAGACTGACGTGTTCTTCCGATGATGATTTCATGGTTTAAAGGTGGTTCGCGAGCGGAGTGATAGCGACCAGCTGTCAGTGAGCTCGCGGACCTTCGTGCTTGTGCTCGAAGGTTTCATATGGAGTCGAGTCGGGCATCAATGTGAAAATCTCGTTCGTATACGTGGCAGACCTTCGAACGCTTTCGAATCGAGCACGAGGACGAGGACGAGCACGAGCACGATTCGATCGCGGCGTTCCTTTAATGCACGACGCCGGCCGGCGGGACCCCCTGAATCTGTGTGATCGGCTGGCTGGCATTTTGGTGCGAGGGTTTCTCGGCCTCTTGATTATCCTGATACGGTCTATCGATCACTTTTCCCGTAATCTCGATGCTGGGAACCGCCGATAGGCCTGCAACAATCTTGTCGCGAACCCCTTTGATGCTTTCTGGATCGAACAGGATTTTTACCGGCACGCGTTGGACGATCTTAATGAAGTTGCCCGTCGCGTTGTCGGGCGGAAGCAAGGCGAAATTTGAGCCACTTCCGGGCTGCAGACTGTCAACCCGGCCTTTGAACCGGTAGTGTGGGAGCGCATCGATTTTGATATCGACCGGCTGGCCGACGCGGACCCTTTCCAATTGCGTTTCTTTGAGGTTAGCCAGGATCCAGACATCGTCCTCGACCACAGCCATCAGAGCCTGCCCGACCGAAACCCGATTCCCGGTTTGAACCGTTTTTTGAGCGATACGCCCGGAAACCGGCGCGACGATGGTGCAGTAAGAGAGCTGCAGTTCAGCATTCTGAACTTGCGCCTGAGCAGCTTCAACCTGGGCGCTCGCAGCTTGTTGTTGAGCCTGGGCGACTTTCAGATTTTCCTTAGCCACCGTGACCGCAGCCTCGCTCGCCTTGTAGCTGGCAAGGTTGGTTTGTGCCTGGGATTGCGCATTGTCAAGGTCCTGCTTAGAAATGACTCCTCTCCCTTGATAGAACAGTTGGCTGTTCCGTTCGAATGTACGCTCCAGATAATCGGCGTTCGCCTTGGAGGAGTCCGCTTGAGCTTGAGCCTGCGCCAATTGAGCCTCGACCAATGGTATCTGCGCGTTTGCCTGGACGAGCTGCGCTTTGACTTGCAGATAATTGGCACGGGCTTGAGCCAGCGCCACTTCATAGTCACGCGAATCCAGCTTCAAAAGAGGCTGTCCGGCAGTGACATGCCAGTTGTCGTCAACTAAGACCTGTTGGACCGTACCCGTGATCCGCGCGCTGATCTGGTGGGTGTTGCCAGTCACATAAGCGTCATCGGTGTCCTCGTGGGTTGAAGCGTACATCCAATACCGAACCCCGAAAAAAACGGCGAGGACGACGATTATCGCGCCGATGACAAGAAAACTGCGGGGTGGACCGTTCCTGGTTTTGCCTCTTTGATTGGCATCACCTTTTTGATTGGCGTTACCCGCAGCTTCTCGAGCATCGAGGTAGCCCCGTGGGATGGTGTTTTCTTTCACGACCATGAGAGTGTGATGGTTTCCAAAGGTCAACGTCGACAACCGAGGGCGTCGGAGAACGAGAGCACTTTGTTGGTTGACCTAAGTCGTATTGACATTACGTTACGTAACGTCACATCGATATTTATGTTGTCAAGTCCTTCTAATGATCCCTGGTCGGAACCGCCTGTCCTCCGGCCAAGCAGCACATTGGTTCCGGTTGCTTTCGATAAAATCTGGCCGAAGAAACTTGATCAGATGCCTCGAAAGAAATCGGCTCCGGCCCGACCTAGAACCGGCAATCGACGTAACCCACTGCTGCACCAGGCGATAATCGATGCCGCCACCGAAGTACTGGCCAAGGCGGGACCGACCTGTTTTACGATTGAAGCCGTAGCAAAATTGGCGGGATGTGGAAAACCCACCATCTACCGATGGTGGCCCTCGAGGTCGGCTTTGCTACTGGAGGTCTACGATCAGGCAATCGAACAAGAGTTGACTGAGCCCGAAGGAAAGGATCTGGCAAAAGATCTAGCAGCTATGATCCGACAAGTTTGGCGATTCTGGCGAACTGAGTCGATGGGCTCGATGTATCGACTAATTCTATCCGAAATGATCCTCGAAGAGGAAGGGGCCCAGTACTTACGCGAGGTC
>JAFAHI010000752.1 GCA_019237325.1 Verrucomicrobiota bacterium
ATCGATCCAGGCGTAAGCCCCATCGGTCGTAAGCGTTAACGTAAACCAACGCGCTAAGTAACCCTTGACTTGATTTTAGGAATCGAGCGGGCGGTGAAAGCGCGTGGTCCGTGCTTTCCCTCTGTTCGGAGAGAAAAGCGATGGACAAAACAAATACAGGGGAAGCGGACCAGACGTTCCGCTTGGTGGCGCTTATCGTCGCCGTTACCTTTTTCATGGAGAACCTCGATGGTACGGCGATTGCCACCGCTTTGCCGCAGATCGCCCGTTCATTTGCTGTTCGCCCCACGGATGTCAGCATTGGGATGACAGCTTACCTGGTTACGTTGGCGGTCTTTATCCCCATCAGTGGCTGGATCGCGGATCGCTTTGGCGCCAGGACCATCTTTAGCATTGCTATCGCCATTTTTACTCTGGCCTCAATCGGCTGCGGGGCGGCGAACAATCTGACCGGATTTATTTCTGCGCGGGTCATCCAAGGAATTGGCGGCGCCATGATGGTGCCGGTGGGGAGGCTAGTGGTGCTTCGCAGCACACCAAAAAGCTCTTTGGTTCACGCGATCGCGACCATCGTGTGGCCAGGCCTGATTGCCACCGTGATCGGTCCGCCCGTGGGCGGCTTCATCGCCAACTTCACGTCGTGGCGCTGGATTTTCCTGATTAACATCCCGATAGGTGTAATCGCGATCTGTCTCGTCTATCGGTTCGTCAGAAATTTCCGTTCGGACGAGCGGCGTCCACTTGATTTGCCTGGCTTTCTATTGAGTGCCGCCGCGTTGAGCTGCTTGATGTATGGCGTCGATTTGTTGGGTCGAGAAAACTCGGATTGGGTAACGGCTGGTTGGGTCTTGGTGCTCAGCGTTATCTTTGGGACGGTAACTCTTTACTGGGAACGAAAAACCCGGTTCCCGCTGATCAATCTTTCGCTGCTGAGAATTCGCACCTTTGCGACCTGTCTCATTGCCGGAAACGTGAGTTGCATCTCGATTAGCGCCGCTCCGTTGTTGCTACCGTTGATGTTTCAGACTGGTTTCGGACTGAGCCCGTTAACGTCCGGGTTGTTGGTGCTGGTGTATGCGATGGGTAACTTGCTGATGAAAACCAGCACCACTTGGGTATTAAAGAAGTACGGTTTTCGATCGGTGTTGGTGGTGAATACGCCGCTGATCGCCCTTTTCGCCACCGGATTAGGCCTGCTGTCACTCGGTACACCGCTCGTTATCACGTTGGTATTGCTGTTGGGGGCTGGTTTGGTCCGTTCAATGCAGTTTACGAGTCTGAACACCCTCGCGTTCTCAGAGGTGCCGCCTGCGGACATGAGCGCAGCCAGTATGATGCAGAGCACAATGCAGCAGCTGGGCTTCGGTATGGGAATCGCCTTTGGAGCGGTCGCATTGCATCTGGTGGCGTTCTTCAGAGGCAATCATGGGCTGTACGCAGTACTGGATTTTCGAATCGCTTTTGCTCTTAGTGCCATTTTCGGACTTCTCGCTTTCCCGGCGTACTGGCGTCTGTTGCCTACCGACGGTCTGGAAGTAAGTCGTGGACCGCGAAGAAAAGTCAGCGAATCTGCAACTTCGTCGGTATTAGAACAGAGTAATTCTGTGGGAGAGGAGGGAGCAGGGTGATCGGAAATCGTTCTCGTGCTCGTCCTCGGTTAACGGTGCTAGCGCTAACCATGTTCCAGACGGATGAGTTTTTCGCGAAGAATAATCAACTCGTAGTTCGAAGCGCTGGGTGGAAAAACGCCCTTTCGAGGACGAGGACGACGACGAGTACGAGTACGATACGGGACTCACGCTATCACGAGTAGAAACGTTATGGACGCAATCATTCCTAACCCAACAATAGTAACCACGATTCAAAGGCGCAGGACCATCAAGGAATTCCGGTCTGACCCGATTCCGGAGGAGACGCTTTGGCGGATTCTGGATGCGGCGCGATGGGCTCCTAATCATCGCCTGACCGAGCCTTGGCGCGTTGCCATTATTGGAAAGCAGAGTCGGGAAGCATTGGCGGATGCATTAGCCAATCTGACGGCATCTAGCCGAGATCCGTCGGTGATGGCGAAAGCGAAAGACGAGCTCGGCGGAAAGTCATGTCTTCTCCGATGCTGCTGGCGATTACCTGCCGGGTGGCAGAAAACCCGTCTCAACAAGTGGAAGACCTAGCTGCGGTCTGCGCTGCCGTGCAGAACTTGCAATTGGCGGCTTGGGGCGAGGGAATTGGAAGCCATTGGAATACCGGGAAGGTCACTCGGTTACCAGAGACAAACGCCTTGCTGGAGCTACCAGACCGAGGCGAACAACTAGTCGGGTTCCTGTATCTCGGGTATCCGGCGCAAATCCCGGAACCGCCAAAACGACGACCAATCCAGGACTTCGTGAGAAACCTTCCGTAAGCCGCAAATGGACGCGAATCAAAACCGCGAATGGACGCAAACAAAAGGAAGACAACCGCAGATGAACGCAGATAATCTCTTCGGCGAAAGGCAGCGCCTGGTTGACCGGCACTCCAAAAACATTAGTCGAGTTTCGTGTCGTGTGTTCGCATCAGGCTCATCTGCGTCTATCTGCGTGCATCTGCGGTTAAGTTCTTTGCTTTCTTATTCGCGTCAATTCGTGTGCATTCGTGGTTTCTTTCCCTAATGCGAGGGGCGGCCGACAGCGTTTCCGCGGCAGCCTTGCAAGAAATCTAAATCGGCGCCGAGGTTGGCTTGCATCACGTGATCGTGATAGAGCCGCCCGTAACCCCCTGAAGGTGCTTTTGCTGGGTGCCAGGATTTACGGCGTTTCTCCAGTTCGGCGTCATCAACGGCCAAGTGTAGTTTACGGTTCTCCACGTCCAGCTCGATCATATCGCCATCTTGTACCAGGGCTAAAGGTCCTCCTAAGGCGGCCTCCGGGCAGCAATGCAGCACCACCGTGCCATAGGCAGTGCCGCTCATCCGAGCGTCGGAGATGCGGACCATATCGGTGATGCCTGCTTTCAACACCTTCGGAGGCAAGCCCATATTGCCGACTTCCGCCATCCCCGGATACCCGCGGGGCCCGCAATTCTTCAGAATCAAGACCGAGTTTTCATCGACATCGAGGGCGGGATCGTTAATGCGCTCATGATAATGCTCAATGTTCTCGAAAACGACTGCCCGCCCGGTGTGTCGGAGCAGATGCGGGCTAGCAGCGGAGGGCTTCAAGACCGCGCCATCCGGCGCCAAATTACCTCGCAACACGGCGATGCCGCCGGAGCTCACCAACGGTTTCGAGAGTGGCCGAATCACCTCGTCGTTATAACTTTTCGCGTGTTGGATGTTTTCCCAGACGGTGGCGCCACTCACCGTGAGTAAATCTCGATGCAAGAAGCCCGCTTCGCCCAATCGTTTCATGACCACTGGCAAACCGCCTGCGTAGTAGAATTCCTCCATCAAGAATCGGCCGGACGGCTGAAGATCGACGATAGTGGGTACGTCGCGGCCAAGCCGGTCCCAGTCGTCCAGGCTCATATCGATTCCGACTCTTCCGGCGATCGCTAAGAGGTGGATGACCGCGTTGGTAGAGCCGCCGATCGCACCATTGACTCGGATAGCGTTTTCGAAGGCTTCTCGGGTAAGAATCTTGGAGAGCCTCATATCTTCTCTGACCATGTCGACGATTCGGCGTCCGGCTATCTGGGCGAGCACGTCTCGGCGAGAGTCGACTGCTGGAATAGCGGCGTTAGTTGGTAAGGCGACGCCAAGGGCTTCTACCATCGATGCCATCGTTGAGGCGGTGCCCATCGTCATGCAATGGCCAGCGCTCCGGGCCATGCAGGTCTCGGCCTCAGCTAAGTCACTTAGCGACATTTTGCCGGCGGCGATCGCCTCAGTAAACTGCCAAACCGCGGTGCCTGATCCGACGATTTGGCCGCGGAAGTGTGCGTTCAACATCGGGCCGCCGGAGAGCACGATCGCTGGCACATCACAACTGGCTGCGCCCATCAGTAGGGCGGGGGTTGTCTT
>JAFAHI010000074.1 GCA_019237325.1 Verrucomicrobiota bacterium
ACTTCGAGCCATGTACCTATATGGCGAAGAAATGAGTTTGGTCGATTCCAACTCAAATCTGGTCGGCATTCAGGGGGTAGCGAATCGCTTAGGAGCGAACTGGAACTACCAACATCCGTCAGAAATCATGGATGAAATTGCTTCGCTGACCCCGCTGGTCGCAGGTGTGACTTACGAACGGTTAGAAGGATATAAATCGCTGCAATGGCCCGTGCACCCGGATGGTTCTGATGAACCTCTCCTATACACCCAACGTTTCAATTTCCCCGATGGCAAGGCTCGATTCTATCCGTTGAAGTGGGTGGAAGCTTCGGAGCAAGTCGATGAGGAATACGATCTGCACCTGAACAACGGGCGTCTCCTGGAACATTTCCACGAAGGGAACATGACCTATCGGGTGAACGGAATTAAAGAGGAAACCCCCGACAACTGGATAGAAATTTCTCCGGCATTGGCGGCTGAACGCAAGATCGAAACCGGAAGCTGGGTCAGGCTAACCTCCCGGCGTGGCCAGGTGAAGGTGCGTGCCTTGGTGACTGACCGAGTGCAGGGAAGCGAATTGTATATGCCGATGAATTCGAGTGAACATCCGGTGAATCGGCTCACCAGCAGCGTGACAGATCGCGCTACTCACACTCCGGCTTACAAAGAAACCGCAGTGAAGTTAGAGGTTCTGGGAGAGCAAGGTGGATCGCCGCTTCCGCGGAACAACTTCCGATTTGGCAATCCGACTCCGCAGAATGGGGTAGAAGTGGAACGGAAATGGAAGCGGCCAGATTACAGGCTGCCTGGGAGCCGGAACGGCGAAACGGCTGCGAACGCCTCGAAAGACTAACGATCGGAGAGAAAACCATGGCTGCCCCTATCAAATTCGAATCGCCACGCCGGAATGCTCACGAAGAGCTATTGGAGCGCCTGGAGCGGGCTCCGGCTGAACACGCGGAAGCTCTGTTAGCCTTCTGCGACCTTCTGCAGGGCTTACACGATCGAGGAGTTCTGGATGCGGCGAACGGTGCTTTAAGCTCCGGTAACTTCATTCTCGACACCGTCGTAGAAACCGCGAATGCGCCCGAGAACATCCGCGCGATTCGCAACCTATTAATATTGAGCAAAGTCCTGAGTGACATCGATCCTGACGTGTTGGGAAGTTTGCTTGGCGCGGTGCCAAAAGCGTTGCAGCAGGTGTCATCCGATAAAAACAGCGCCCCCGGTATGTTGTCTCTTCTACAAAAGTTCAATAGCCGGGACTCTCGCCGCGGAATGGCGTTTGCGGCCAACTTGCTCGAGAGCTTAGGGAAAAGGTTGGGGGAGAAAAAGGGAGGGTAGATCTGCTTTGGGGGTTGTCCCGGAGGGAAAGCAATCCTGGAGGGGAGCCGCTTTGCGATGTGCCCTGAGTTGGCCCGTGTTCATCAAACTTAGCGTTTGTTAGAGTGAGATGTGTTGGCAGGCGGCTCCCGCGAACGTCTCGTGATCTCGCCATGTCCGCGAGCGTGTTGGTTGCGGTACTGCCCGATCCGACACCTTCCCGATATTCACACGCGGAGACGTTTCCGGAAGCCGCCTGCTACACCGCGTTGGGTAGCGCGGTATTTTCTCGCGCGGGTCACGCCGGCCGTTCGACAGCGGGTCAAAAGCGGCTCTCCTCCAGGACACTTCGACGGTCGCGCTATCTCCGCGTCCCGAAGTGTCAAGGATTTGCGAGAAAGACGATAGAGCGGTTCAGGAGCCTCGCCCCAATAGGTCGCTGCCCCTTCCTCCTTCCGCACCGTTTCGGTATCCCCCTCCCGGACCGATCGCCGCCAAATCCCTTGATCTTCCTCCCAAGTCGGTCAATTGATCAGCGATACCCATGGAACTTCTAGCCCTAGACTTAAACCTGTCGGAAATGAGGCTAGGGGAAGTGCTCATTCCGTGGGTAGCGGTGGTCGGTACGTTTGGGTTCCTGGCTGGCTGGCTAGTTATCGCCATCATGGAGCGCACCGGCCTGTCTCGCTATGTTTGGCATCTTCCTCTTTTCTTCCTGGCGCTGGTCGTGCTATTGACCTCGCTGATCGGAATGGTCTTTAAACCATGAAGGTTCGGCTAGTTAATTACCTGATCACATTCGTTCTAATTGCGCTGGCAGTCTGGGCCAGCGTTTCCCTCTATTCTATTTATATACAAAATCCTTGGACCAGAGATGGCCAGGTGCGAGCCAACGTCGTCGGCATTGCTCCCCGGGTTTCGGGGCCTATAATTCACGTCGCGGTCAGGGACAATCAGCAGGTGAAAATAGGTGACCCGCTGTTCGAGATCGATCCTTCCGATTTCCAGGCTCAGGTTGATGTGTCCGTAGGTCAGGTGCAAAATGCCGAGGCGAACCTCAAACAGCGCCAACAGGATCTCGACCGGCAAACCGATCTTTTCCAAAAGCACGTTACAGCTCAGCAGGATTTTCAGAATGCGCAAGATGCTTATTACGCTGCGCAGGCCCAAGTCGTGTCGGCCAAAGCGAATCTCGAGCTTGCCCAGCTTAATCTGGGCTATACCAAAGTCGTAGCGCCAGTTGACGGGTACGTTACGAACTGGAACACCAGCGTCGGTACCTATGTAACCGCAGGAAAAGAATTGTTAGCTCTGGTTGACACTGATTCCTTCTGGGTGGCCGCCTACTTCAAAGAGACTCAACTACCGCACATTCAGACCGGGCAAAAAGCGAAGATCACAATCATCGGTTACGAAAGTAGACCGTTCGAGGGTGTGGTTCGCAGCATCGGATGGGGGATTTATGTGCAGGATGGTTCGGGTAGCGATTCCACCGGGCTCTTG
>JAFAHI010000213.1 GCA_019237325.1 Verrucomicrobiota bacterium
AAATACCATGCGGTTGCTGAAGAAGGTGTACGCCTCCGCGATATCGCAGAAGTCATCGGCAAGGGCCTGAAAGTTCCTGTCGTCTCCATTTCTCGGGAGGAGGCTCCTGCCCATTTCGGATGGCTCGCAATGTTTGTTGGTCGCGACGCTCCAGCGTCAAGCGCTTTAACCCAGAAACGGCTGGGCTGGCACCCGACTGGGCCCGGACTGATTGCCGATCTCGAACAGATGAATTATTTCGCGAGCTGATTCCCGGCAGGGATGAGCTCCCGCTCATCCGTCCCGGAGCGACGTGTCGGGCTCTTGCCGCGAAGCGGCTATACAAAATCGGGAGGGCGCGCGTCCCCGCGCGCCGCCAGAACGCATTTGAACCCAAAGATGTATTTTCGCCTGCAGTCGTCAAACGTGCTCGGCTTCCGTAACCACGGATCGCGGGGACGCGATCCCTCCCCGACTACGGGACTCCTCACCCGTTTGACGGCCTCCGCCATAATCGGTAGGGTTTCCGCCCTATGTCGGATACGCCGATAGAGACCACGAACCGGCCGACAGCGGTCTCCTTGTGGCAGGTCGTTGTCTCCGCCATTCGAGGAGAACATCGGGATTACACGACCGAGACGCTCAACCGCGCGGTTATTCTTTTGGCGATACCGATGGTGCTCGAGATGGTGATGGAGTCCATCTTCGCGCTAGCAGATGTTTTCTGGGTGTCACATCTCGGAAGTGACGCAGTTGCCATTGTCGGAATCACCGAGTCGATGATGTACATCGTCTATGCCGTTGCCGTTGGGCTGTCTATGGCGGGAACGGCAATCGTGGCCCGTCGCATCGGCGAGAAAGATCCTGATCGAGCAGCCAGTGCCGCGGTTCAACTGATCGTCCTTGCCCTCTGCATCTCCGCGGCCATTGGGATATTCGGCGGACTTTTCGCCAGGGACATTCTCCGGCTTATGGGCGGGAACGACCATGTCGTTGAGATGGGCACCACTTTCACTACAATCATGCTCGGCGGAAATGCGACGGCGATATTGATCTTCGTGATTAATGCGATTTTCCGCGGGGCCGGCGACGCAGCTATCGCGATGCGCACGCTCTGGTTCGCCAACACGATTAACATTTTGCTTGGTCCCTGTTTAGTGTTTGGCTTAGGACCGTTTCCTAAGCTCGGGGTAACCGGCGCAGCGGTTGCTACTACCATTGGACGAGGTTGCGGCGTTCTCTTCCAGGTATTTCAGTTAGTGGCCCATGACAGTCGTGTACGCATTCGGCCGCGGCACTTCCATTTTGAGCTCGATGCCCTGGGCCAGATGTTGAGGCTAGCGGCTAACGGCACCCTACAAAACTTGGTGGGCACGGCCAGTTGGATCGGTTTCGTCAGAATCATTTCGCAGTCCGGAAGCGCCGCGCTGGCCGGGTACACGATCGCGATGCGAGTGGTTATCTTTGCTATCTTGCCGGCGTGGGGCTTATCTAACGCCGGCGCAACCTTAGTCGGCCAGAATCTAGGCGCAGCTAAACCGGAGCGAGCGGAATCAGCGGCTTGGATCGCGGTTCGATATAATGTCTTCTTTTTGGGTGCGATCGGGCTTTTGTTTATCCTGTTTGCCGGAACGATCGCTAGTTTCTTCGCTGCCGATCCGCGGACATTGGCTTACGGCGCGCAAGCGATCTGGATCATCGGGTTAGGCTTTCCATTCTATGCCATCGGAATGTGCCTCACTTCGGCTTTCAACGGGGCCGGAGACGCCTGGACCCCGACCTGGCTAAACTTTGGTTGTCTCTGGTTGTTTGCCATTCCTCTGGCGTGGCTGCTATCCGACTATTGTAACGCCGGTGCCATCGGCGTTTTCATCGCGATTCCGATCGCGTTTTCCACGTTAGCAATCGCTAGCGCATTGGTCTTTCGAAAAGGCCGCTGGAAATTGCAGCGGGTTTGAGAAGAAACGGGTCAATCCACAATACGGAAAGATCACAAAGGCCACAAAGCGGGCAGAAAAATCTCACGCAAAGCCGCAAAGAAAAGACAGATTTCTAATAGGTGCTAACAGAGGCGATGGAGATCTCTCTTAATCCCTTAGCTCTTATTTAAAGTTTCTGTGCTAGGATCCTCGCACGCGTGAAACGTTGATGCCGTTACCGACCGTAACCGAGGAACCCTAAATCTTTGTCTTACAACCTTTGCGTCTTTGCGGCCTTGCGTGAGATTTTTCTGTCCGCTTTGTGGCCTTTGTGATCTTTCCGTATTGTTATTTCAGGTCTTAAGTGCCGGAATTAGGGGGCACTTCTTTCTGATTTTACGGGTGTTTGGTCGACGTACGCCGCAAACTGCCGTTGAAGCTCCTTGACGGCACTGTTGCGCCAGCCCTCCGCAACCGCCTCTGACATCGGATCGGGGAAGATTTCCTCCTCCTCTTTCTCCACTCCGTCGAGAATTGCTCGAGCGGTGGATTCCGGCGAGGCTTTCGGAATGTCCAGGTCTCGTGTCATGTCGGTGTCGATGGGGCCAGGTAAGACGATATGGACGCTCACGCCTCGTCTGGCCAAGAGAGCGCGCAACGACTGCGATAGCGAGAACGCGGCGGCCTTTGAGATCGAATAGAGGGGATCGAACGGCACGGCGGCAATCGACGCCAGCGATAGAATGTTGACGATGGCGCTTCGGGAACCAGTCAGTACGGGCAGGAAGGCCTGCGTCACGTCATATGTGCCAAAAAGATTGACTGCGAGAAGTCGTTCGAGCGCTGCGCGATCGCTCAGGTCGTTTTGGACCGAAATACCAGCGTTGTTGACGAGGATATCGAGAGCGTCGACTTTCTCGGCAGCCGCCCGAATCTGCGCGGCGTTGGTGACATCCAGGGTGATGGGCGCAACCCGTCGGTCGGCGTGGGCAAAAGATTGGCGGGCGCCGGCATAGACTCGTCTCACGCCTCTGTTCAAGGCCTCCTCGACCAACGCTTTTCCGATGCCGCGATTGGCTCCGGTCACTAGAATTGTTGAATCTGCTATCTTCATTGACTGGACTTTAGTGGAGACCGATCACGCGGTGTGAGTAACAAGTAAGGCGGGATTTATTGTTCGCCTCCCGCCCTCACACGCTGCCAGCCCGGCAAGTCAGATCTGAATTTCACAGAAGAGCGCAAAGATTGATCATCTTATGAATCGGACAGGTACGTCAGTCCAAAACCCATGCGATCTCTGCGGCCTCCTGTTCAAAAATTTCGGTATCTTTGGTTTCGGCTCTGCCGCTTTGTGCTCTTCGTGGAGATTGGAGGGGATTTTACTCACCTTCGATTGTACGATTCGGCTTCAGGGCCGGGGGTTGGCAGCAACCTCTTAGCTCCAGGGCGATTTGCGTCCACGCACGCCTTGAGGTCAGCTAAATTCCGCGAGTTCACGACTCGGTATTGTGAAATCTTAAGCTTCCCGGCATCAATCGCACCATGGCTGAGATAATTCCCTTCTTTAAGCCAAGCGTAGCCAGGATCAGAAACGGCGTAGTTCAAAACACCGATAAAATAAAATTGGGAGACCGGCACCGATTTACCGCTGACCAGGTCCGAAATTGCGCCCTCCTTACCGCGCCAGCAGCCGCGGTCAGTTTTATAGATTTTAGCTCCGTCGTCAGTTAGCAACTCGGCTTCTGCAAACAGTTCGATACATTCCCCCAACGGATTGTACTTGCCCGTCACAATGTTTTTTAGCACGACGCCATTGAGGCGCGGCCCAGAAAACGAACCGCTTGTACGAATGATGGGCTCGCCTCCTTTTGCCAAGCTTTTCCAACTCGTTGGCGTGTGCTGGGACAACTCCATCACCGTTAAAAGCTCGAGCTGCGGAAGAATCAGCGGCGCCGCATTCGTGTTGATACCTCCAGCTGAATGCGGTTCCTCTTCCGACCTTGTTGTCCAAAAACGAAATCCCCGGAAACACTTGCTACCGATCTTCATCTAAACCTTTCAAGTCGCGCTTGGCTTCTCGGACAACTGGTCGCCGAGCGCTTGATCAGCAGCCACAGATCGACCAGAATGTTTGGCTCGTTCCCGCGGCTGACCGCTCACACGTCCCTAGCTAGCTGGAAGGAGGACAGCGGAGCCAAGTAGATAATCTAAAGCTTTTGCTTCTATTAGATTAATTATATTAACAAAAAGAGCTAAAATTTGAGTCAATGTTCAGCCGCGACCAGGCAGAGCAATTCAATCGAGAAAGGGGCGATCGTAGGGGCTGATAAAACCGCCGATAGTGAATACGCAGCTTGGGTTACGGCAAGCCATTATTTCTTTGGAATATTCATATTTACTGAGCAAACCGTAATTAAGCAGCCAGCTTCAACCTCGACTAAAGGCAACCTTCTGCTGTGTAATCGCTGAATGGTAAGTCCGTCAGTCGATCGTCGTATTTTGGAGGGGACGCTGCTGCGCGTTCTCACAGAATGGCGGCGATTCGAACTGGTCGCTATTTTCCCATGAAAATCCTTCGCGTCCTGCTCTGGTGTTTGGCGATTTCCTTTGTCGCCTCGGTCTTTGTCTGGCTCTTTTCTGCTTCCGCTAATCACAGCCTATGGAGAACTGGGACCCCGGATACGACCGTTTTGGAGGACACTTTTTTGTTCGCAGGTGCGCTGCTCGCGACAATTGCCATATTCCTCGAACCAATCATTGCAAGATGGTTCGGCCGGGTTAATCCACGGCTCGCCAGGCAAAAGGAATGGCGAGACGATC